>WQZK01000003.1 GCA_009780765.1 Defluviitaleaceae bacterium | reverse complement strand
TTAATTTACCTACCAAAATCACTACCGAAAATTTTAAATTTTTTAGCGATTGTGATAAAGTGTACTATGCTTTAAGAGATAAGAAGTCGCGTGATGTTTTCGACTGGTACTTTAAAAGCATTGTTGCACGTATAATGCTTAGAAATTTAAAGGATGCCGAACGTATAGTTCCATATGATTTTTTAGATAAAAATATGGCTTATTCAGTAAAAAGTTTTCTAAAACAAGCTATACCGATATCTGGCGAAGAGTTTAAAATAAGTAATTATACTATAAAAACTAATGCACCATCGCTTCTTGAAACATGGACATGTGAAACATATTTACTAGAAGATATATGTACTGTTAAAAAAGGCGATGTAATTATTGATGGCGGAGCATATAAAGGTGAAACAGCTTTGTGGTTTGCCAAAAAAACTGAAGAGTACTGTGAAATTCATGCATTCGAGGCTGTTTATGAATTTGCAAAGGTAATGCAAGAAAATATTGTTAATAATAATTTGCAGGATAAAATTTATGTTCAAGCAAAGGGTTTATGGAATGAGGAAACAAAGCTTGGAATGTTTTTACAAGATTCGGTTTCCGAGTGTTTGACAGAGTCATTAGAAAACCAAATAGAAACTACGACAATTGACATTTATATAAAGTCAAACAACATAAAAAAGGTTGATTTTATAAAGCTAGATGTAGAGGCATCTGAGCTAATGGCCATTTTAGGGGCAAAAGAAACTATAGCAAAATTTGCACCTAAAATGGCAATATGTATATATCATCGCTTGGATCATATTTATGAAATTCCTAACTTGGTTTTATCTATATATCCACATTATGATATATACTTATCACATAAAACATATGGGCCAATGAATACAATTATGTATTTTGTACCAAAAAATTAATGTTTGCATTGTTGGATTAATAATGAATACTCGTTAAAATTTACACTAAGGAGGCACTAACATGACAACTATCAGCAAAATTATAAAGGAAATATGGAAAGATCATACTTTGTTATTTAATAAAGAATATCAAAATGCACTTAGTATGGATTTAGAAGAGTTAAAGCGAATAATAAAAATTGATATAAACAAAAATTTATCTTATATACACTCAATAGATAGCGAACTGTTTTCTGAAGTAATGTTGCCATCAATAGGTTGTTCTCATCGTTTAAATAATGGAGATTTGTGTGGTTGCAGCTTTTGTGATTATGTATCAGATTATATCGTTAGCATGGCTCAAATGAATGCACTGAAAGCTAAAAATAAAAATGAGTATGCTCTTATGATGAGATATGCCTTCGACCAATCAAGAGGGCAAAGCCCCATAGCAAGTGTGGCCGAGGTTTTAACTTCATATGATACTCTAGACTTAGAAGAATTTCCACAGGAATTGTTTGAAATGTTGTTTAAAGATAAGGACTTATACTCGAAAAAACCTTTTCAACTCGAGTTTGAAACACGTGCTTCAAGTGTAACACTAGAAAAGCTTGAACATTGGAAACAAGAATTACCTTTTCGCAGGGTAATGGTGCGCTTGGGCGTAGAAGTAGAAGATGAATGGATGCGTAACCATTGGTTAAACAAGAATATCTCTAACAGCCAGATAATTGCAGCAGTTAAAAATATACATAGTGTGGGCTGGAAGGCCAATGCAAACTTATTATTGGGAATACCGGGATTAACAGAAGGCCAAGCAGTTGAAGAATTGGTTAAAAGTGCTATATGGGCTTACGATATTGGGTTTGACAACATAGTAATATCATATTTAGGCAGGGTAGGTAACAGTTTGCAAAATTACTTATATAAGTATTTTGCACATAACGAAGTATTAAATCAAGCTAAAGTTGTTAACGGAGAATACACCTCATTGCAATCTATTTTTTCATTTTTCATCTTTTTTGAAAAAGTTTATACTAAATGCCCAGACATAATTAATAAAATTGGGTTTAGTGTATTCTATACAGATGTTAATAAAAAGCTTTTAGGAAAACTGTATAAATCATTAGGTGTAGAATGTCTTATTGAAAATGCTATTATTGAGCTTATGAATTTCAATCAAAAAAGAGATCCAAAACGATTATTAGATATAAAAAAGAAACTAGAAGAAAGCCCGCTTTATACATGGTATCAAGAAAATATTTTAAGTAGCGAAATAAATAATGTGCATGAAACAATGAAACTTGTTGTACAAGAGTTAGCAAAACACTTTTGGCCAAATATGTGGGAAGAAGTATTGAATAAATTTATTACAGAAATTTAAGAGGTTTCATATATGAATACTATAAAGCTAGATGTATATAATAGCAATCTAATACAAAAAATTAAAAATATATTAACTATACTAATAGAGAGGCATGAACTACTACGCTCTCACTTTGTTATAGAAGATGACGAATTATATTGTATTATAAATAATTATGTTGATTTTGAAATAGAGTGCTTTACATGGGAGGGTGAAGCTTCGCTTAATAAATTTATTAGGCCGTTTAGCCTTGATAATCCTTCGTTATTTCGCGTTGCTCTTTTTCAAGAATCAGAAGAAGATTATTACATAGTATTTGATGTTCACCATATAATATGCGATGGTGCTTCAATGCAGTTGATCCTTAAGGAGTTTTTAGATTTATGGCAAGGGTTTAGGTTATCTGAAAATAAGGAGAGCTATTATGATTATATGCTACATTTAAATCAAAATGTAGATGATAAACAAATTTTGCAACTAAAAGATTTTTGGCATAGCTATTTGCCACGTAAGCTACCTATCTTAGATATTCCTTTAGATTATACAAGAAAATCAGTATTTGATCCAAATGGAGGCTTAATAGACAAAGATATTTCCAAAGAATCTTTAGATAAAGTGACGGAGTTTTGTTATAAACACAAACTTACTCCGTTCATGTTTTTTTTATTTGTGTATTATCTTTTATTAAGAGTTTATACAGGACAAACATCTTTTGTTATTGGCACACCTGTTAAAGGGCGATACAACAAACAAGGACAAAATATTTTTGGGCCATTTATTAATTCTGTTCCAATTTTGGCGGAAGTTATAGAAAGTAAAACTTTAAAACAAGCAATTGAAATGATTCGTGTATCAAGCTTAAGTGCATTTAAACATCAGGCTTATCCGTTTGAAGAATTAATAAAAGACCGAAATTATATAAGAGATCTTAGTAGAAATGCAATATTTGATACGATGATAGAGTATAGTGCCGATTATATAGATAAATTTAAAATTGATGAATTGACCTTTATTCCATATCAGCTTAAACATAGAAATTCAAAATATGATTTGTCAATTTTTATACAAAGATTTGAAGAGAAGGCCATTATTCAATTTGAATATTGTACCGCTTTATTTGCAAAATCTTCTATAGAAAGTATATCAGAAAGCTATATAAGTATTATTGATCATCTGCTATGTTCGTATGACGAAGAAATCACTTTAAATCACTTTATTGATAATTGGATTACAAAAAATAGTTTAGCCAAATATCATGCAGAAGTAAAGGAATATTCAGAAGATATAATATCATTACTAAAAAGGGCGATGGAAAGTTTTCGCAATGAAACTGCACTGCTTTTTAAAAACAAAACATCTAAATTTAAAGATTTAGATACAGAATCTAATAAAATAGCAAATTGGCTTATGATGCAAGGTAATTACAAGAATAAAGTTATTGCCATATATATGGATAGCTCGCTAGAATTTATATATGTTTTACTGGCCATTATTAAAATAGGTGCTGTATTTTTGTTGATAGATAAAGATACTGTTAGCAAACGTATAAATGAAATGCTTGCTCAGTCTGAAACTGTAGGGGTATTTACAGATAAAGACCACTGTGAATTTATATGCACTAGTTGGAATATTAACGCAATTGATTATAAAAAAGAAACAGAAAATTTTAACTGGGTTACAAGAGATGGTTGCAGTCCACTTTATATTGTTTTTACATCAGGGACAACTGGAAAGCCTAAAGGGATTACTATATCAATAAAGGCTATGACAAATTATATAAATTGGGCAATTAACACATATTTATCTTACAAGCGTAAATACATTATGCCGTTTTTTACATCGGTTTCGTTTGATTTGTCATTTACATCAATTTTTTTACCTCT
Source organism: Defluviitaleaceae bacterium (assembly GCA_009780765.1). Taxonomy (GTDB): domain Bacteria; phylum Bacillota; class Clostridia; order Lachnospirales; family UBA5962; genus WQZK01. The sequence continues at coordinate 31,508 of WQZK01000003.1, read as the reverse complement.
TGTTAGTGGCAATTGCATTGCCTTATACGATTATATGAACAGTGCAGACAGCATTATAAAAATATTTAAAGAGCCGCATACTAATTTAATAAAATTAACACCAACACATATTAATTTAGTTCTTAGTAACTTAAGTAAAGAGGAATTAAGTAACTGTGCTATCGAAACAATGATAGTAGGTGGCGAAAATTTTAAAACTAATGTTGCAAGGCAAATATATGATGGTTTGGAGCAAAAAGTAAGTATTTATAATGAGTATGGGCCAGCAGAAGCAACTATTGGCTGCATGATAGAGCGTTATGATATAAATAAAAGTTATACAAGCTCTGTTTCGCTAGGAAAACCTATAAGCAACACAAGTATTGTGTTAATTAATGATGAAAAAGGCAAAGTTCCAATTGGTGCGATTGGTCAAATATGTATCTCTGGAGAGGGGCTTGCAGATGGCTACCTTAGTCAACCTAAGCTTACAAGTGAAAAATTTATTTTTATAGATGGCGAAAGGTATTACCTTACAGGAGATTATGCAAGATATACATTTGATAATGAACTCATATTTTTAGGTAGGAAAGATAAGCAGGTAAAAATTAATGGTCGAAGAATTGAACTTGAAGAAATCGCATCTGTAATCGAACAATATGTTGGAATAGATTTTGCATGTGTTTTGACTCGCAATGATAATAACTTAAATAGCGAAATTGTAGCTTTCTATCAAGGCAAAAATTTAGTAGAAGTTGATATTTTACATAAATTTATAGCCGATTATTTGCCAATTTATATGATACCGGATAAATTCTGTTTTGTAGATGAATTTGCGTATCGTTCAAGCGGAAAATTAGATGAAGAGGCTCTATGGAAAATATTTGATGATAAGCAAGCAGTACCTAATGAAGTTGCAATAACTGCTTTACCAGAAACTGAGGAAGAAATTATACTTGCAGATATTTTTGTAAGGATATTAAACATTGAAAATGTTGATAGAAATAGTAATTTTTACTATTGCGGTGGAGACTCTATTAAGGCTATGCAGCTAAAGAACGAAATAGAAAAAAATGGATATAGATTGAATCTACGTGATATTTTTCAAATGCAAACGATAGAGGGAATAGCAGGTAGGATGTTTAAATTAATTACTGAAGTTCGTGATGAAGGTTACAGCAGTATAAGCCCTATACAAGATTATTTTTTGAAAAATCATCCTCATAATTATCATGTTTTAAGAGTCGCTTTCGAAGGTTTAGACGTAGTGACGATAGAAGATGCAATAAATTCTATTGTAATTGAGCATGACTTTTTTTTATGTAGTGTAGTTAAGATAAATGCAAAAAATCTTATATACTTTAATAGTATGCAGGAACCTACAAATGCCCTAAAAATAATACACTTACAAGAAACAGATTTAGATAAGATTGATAAAACGCTTTGTGAAACTTTTAAATCAAATGAAACTCTATGCAAAGTGCTTATAACTCAAGATGAAAATAAAATAATTATTCATTTTTATTTTAATACGGCAATTATAGATTTGCAATCTATGGTGTATTTGCGTTGTAAGCTAATGGATAGGGTAAGTGCTTACTTAGGTAAGGTTGCATTAGAAGAGCAAAGTATGGTTCAGTATCAAAGTGCATTAAAGCAAGTAGGAGAAGAAAATAAAAGTATTGTTTTAAAAAAAGCAGTGCAGGCGTTTAATTATGCAAAAGAAAATATTGTAATTTCACTTGATGATTATGAAACATCATTTATCTTTAATGATGACAGAAGACATATGTTGTTAGTTAAGCTTTTAAGACATAGTTTTAACAGCAACAATTTTAACTTTAATATTTATTTAGAAAAGCAGAATAGCTTTAAAGGTCATGTACTTGGGAGAGCATCTAATATTTTTAAAGCTAGTAGTTGCGAACTGTTAAAAAAAGATACTGAATTATCGGTTATATTACCTGATAGCAATGGAGCACTAGTGTTATTATCAAATTATGTTTCTATTAACAGTGATGCTAGGCGGGGAAATAATATAATTATGTCAGATATTCGAATTGCAAATTATGATTTAACGCCATTACAATTATACGAGGTGTTAGATGAAAGGCATTGGACTTTATCAGTTTCTTATGATGAGAGATATATTCCGATAGAAGTTATAAGTACACTTCGGCAAATATGTGAAAATGCTTTAGATGATTATAAAGAAATAGATAATTTTAAGCATTTAGGTGTAAAAATAAACAATTTATCTGATGAAGATATTGAAGATATTAAAGAAATTTTATCGTAATAAACTTAGTCATATTAATTTTTAAATTTATAGTATATTGTACAATATCAACGCTTAAAGCAGGTGACATTTATGGAAAATAAAAAAATTCAAAGTATTTGTAATTTAACATCAACTCAAAATGGAATATTGTTTCATTCATTAAAGTCAGAAATACAAGGAACTTATGTGGAGCAAATTGTATTTCATATTAAAGGGCAAATTATAATTAGTTATTTAGAAAAGGCATTAGAAGATTTGTCTTTGCAATATGAAGCTTTGCGATCTAATATTTTATACAAAAAACTCAATATACCACGAAGAGTTGTTTACCAAGATAGAAAGATTCCTTTGTGTGTACACGGTTTACAGGAAGTAGATATTTTAGACCACAGCGAAAAAAGCCGAGAAATAATAAAATCTGAAAAGCAAAAAATTTGTGATATTTCTGAAGATTCGCTTTTTCGTGTTTGCATTATAATAAACGAGGAGAATAAATTTCAAATAGTGTTTACTTATCATCATGTTATTTTAGATGGGTGGAGCACAATGATTTTACTTAATACTCTCTTACATACATACCTTGCAAAGATTAGCAATACTGAATGTAATATGCAGAAGGAAATTTCGTATTCCGACTATGTAGAGTGGATTGATACATTAGATGTTAAAAATAGCCTTAATTATTGGGAAAATTATCTTAAAAGTTATGAAGATAATATGTTTAATTCGGCATATGTATTTCAGAAAAATAAGGGTAATGTTGATAATACAGCAGAAATTGAAGCTGTTATTAATGCCGAAGATTGGGGACTTATTTGCAAATCTGTAAATAATCAAAAATGTACCATAAATTCGTATCTAAAAGTTATTTTTAGCGTAATACTTCAACAATTTGTTTTATCAGAGGATTTGGTATTTGGTGAGGTAACATCAGGGCGCGAAATTTCTTTTGAAAATGCTAATAAAATTGTGGGGCTACTTATTAACACAATTCCTGTTAGGGTAAAAGGTATTAAAGAAACATTGCTTGAACGAATGATAAGCTTAAACAATGAAAGTGTTGTATCTAGAGAAAATGCACACGTTGGTCTTGATAGAATTAAAAAGTTGCAAAATAGTGATACGGATTTAATAAGGTTTTTGTATGTTTTTGAAAATTATCCAACAGCTAGTATGCCTGTAGATTCTTATTTTAAGGTCGAAACTCAAGAGCTTTTCGAGCAAACAAATTATGATTTTAACTTAATTTTAACTCCTAGAAGTGATGGGCTAGTGGTTAGGCTGATTTATAATGGAAATGTATATACAAATTTTCAAATTAATCAATTCTTAGAGTGCTTTGTTTCAATGTGCATTAAAGGCTTGTCTAACTTTAATACGTGTATTAATGAATTAGATATAAGACAATGTGCTTCAGATGAAGCTATAACTAAAAACAATAAAAAAAATTGGCATAAAAATTATAACACTCTGGCTACTTTAAGTAAAGGCGACAAAGTGGCAGTTGTAGATAATGAAAGATCAATAACGTATAGCCAACTAGATAAAATGGCAGAGAATATATGTAAAGCTATTTATAAAGATGATAATAGTGCCATTGCAATTGTTATAGAACGTTCGGTTGATTTTATTGTTTCAGTCTTAGCAGTTGTAAAATCAGGGCGACCATTTGTGTGTATAGATCCTAAAGGGCCTCAAGATAGAATAAGCTATATTTTAAATGACTGCGGTTGTAGCGATGTTTTATATAACCAAATGACTGATAGATTAGCTTATGTACTAGAAAAAAATACTGAAATTTTGGCAATAGATATAAATAACGTTTCACATTTTAATAACCGTGAAACTAGCTATATACAGCCAATAGATGAAGATTCGCCGTTATATATAGTTTACACATCTGGAACCAGCGGTAAACCAAAAGGCGTTATTGTTCCATATAGAACAATAAATAATTTAATTTATCATCAAAATTATAAAGATGATTTAATTTTGAATGGAACTGTTTCTCAGTATGCAAATTCTGAATTTGATGTTTGTTATCAAGAAATTTTTGCTACCCTTAATGATGGTGGAACATTAGTGATTTTGGATGAAAGAACAAAAAAAGACCCTGAGGCATTAATGGCAAAAGTAGCAGAGCATGGAATTGATACTTTGTTTTTTCCAACTGCATTTTTTAACCAATTAAGCACTAATGATAGTTACTTAAATTTAATCCCGAAAAATGTTAAAAACATTGTTGTTGCGGGAGAGCAGCTTAGCATTAGTAAAGCATTAGCTAATTATCTTAAAAATAGTGATATTCGTTTGCATAACCACTATGGTCCAAGCGAAACTCATGTTATTTCTACCAAAATATTTGATTGTAAAAACATAAGCGAAGGCTTAGCACCTATTGGGTGTGCAATTGTAAATAATAGGATACTTATAGAAGGGTTAGGCAAAACCTTACAACCTGATGGATTTCCAGGAGAAATTATAGCTAAAGGCGTAAATGTTGGGTTGGGTTATTGCAGTGATGCAGGGCTAACAAATAAAAAGTTTATTCGTTCAGATTCTATGAAGTATTTTACTGGTGATTATGGTGTTTTTGATGAAAAGCGTGAGCTATATTATATTTGCAGAAAGGATAGTCAAGTAAAAGTTCGAGGGTATCGCGTAGAATTATCGGAAATACAAGAAACGGCAAAACTTTATCAATATGTTTTAAATTCAATTGCGATAGTTAGTTTGGCACAAAAACTTGTATTATTTATAGTAATTGCAAATAATATGTTTGATTTAGAAAAATTTAAGATTTTTATAAAAAACCTACTACCAGAATACATGACTCCAGAGATGATTTTAGTTGTTGATAACATACCAACTACTGAAAGAGGAAAGGTTGATTATTCTGAGTTAGAAAATATTATTTCAAAATCATATTTGCAGATAGAAGATACAACAAATTACTTATTGAGCGAAAAAGAAAAGATACTCTTAGATATTTGGCAGCAGTTGCTATCATGTAAAATTGATATTGATACAAATTTCTTTAAAGCCGGAGGAGATTCTATAAAAGCTCTTCAAATGTCTTCTAGGCTTATGAAATTTGACTATGATGTTAAAATAAATGATTTATACCAGTGCCCTACAATTCGTTCTCTATCAAAGCGAGTAGTTCCTAGAACTATGTATAGTTCTAACGTTTCGTTTGATAAATTTAACCTAACTCCTATACAAAAGTACTTTTTTTCAATGAGGCATATAAACCTTAATCGCTGGAATCAGTCAATTGCACTTTATTCAAAAGACAAGCTTGACTATAAATATCTTAATGAGTGTATTAGATATATTTATAACTATCATGATGCTTTAAGGCTTAAATTTGTAAAGCAAAACGGTATTATAATGCAGCGGTATTCGGAAGATGAGGCACCACAAGATATATTAAAATATAGAGATGTGCCTTATGGTGACGAAATGGATGTAATTAATCGTGAAGCAGATAAAGAGCAATCAACGCTTAATATATACAATGCTCCGCTTTGTAAGTTTATACTTTACCATACAAACAAAGGTGATTACCTTGTTTGTATAGCACACCACCTAATAGTTGATGCTGTTTCATGGCGTATAATAATTGAAGACCTTTACCAGCTGTATATGCAGAAAATTAACAATCAACCAATGAAGTTGCAGGGCAAGACCTTGTCGTTTCAAGATTTTAGTAAATTGCAGTACGAAGTTGATTTTCAAGATGATTATTTCTGGAGAAACCAACAATGGAATGATACTTTAATAACAAGATACGACGGTATTGAAAACAATGTTGAGGATAGTAAATTAGTAGAAACTTCATTGTCGAGAGATGAAACAAATCTATTTTTAAAAGGTGCTAATGCAGCTTATGAAACAAATTTTAACGAACTACTACTTACAGCCCTCGCAATAACCATAAATCGCGAATATTCTATTTCCAATAAGATGATACTTTTAGAAGGCCATGGCAGGCTAAATAATGTTTTAGGTAGGGAAATAAATTTATCACGCACGGTTGGGTGGTTTACTTGCATGTACCCTATTTGTTTAAAAATACAGCAAGAAGATAATATTGAAGGGCAGATATATTCTACAAAGCAATCTTTAAGCAATATTCCCAATCAGGGCATAGGGTATGGAATATATTCGTATTTGAAGGAAGAAGGTGGGTTGCAAGATTTAAATAGTGCAGAAATATCTTTTAACTATCTTGGGCAGTTTGATAATTATAACAATTCTATGTTTAAGTGGTCCGATTGCGATTTGGGTAGTATGACTCAAAAAGGGAATAAGAGAATAGCACCAATTTGTATTACTGGCTTAATTGATGATAATAAGCTAAAAATATATATAGATTACAACAAAAAGATGTACCTAGAAGACTCAATGGAGTCTTTGATAAAGTGCTTTAAGCAAAGTCTTTTAGATGTAATATATCATTGCGAAAGCAAAATTAGTAAGGTAGAGGTTGATGATGAAAGCAAAGCGTTTTCCTTATCTTTACAGCAAAGCGAAATATACACCCAGTATTTGCTTAGCCCTGACAATACTAACTATTTAGTTCAATATATTTTAACTATGCAAGGCAGGTTTACGCTAGATTGCATGTCATACTGCTTAAATCAATTAATGCATAAACATATCATGTTGCGTATTTCTATATACAAAGATTTGCATGGTGAAATAAAACAAAAGGTACAAGATAAATTTAATTTACCCATTTCATATTTCGATTTTACTAAGTTTACAGATGTTGAACAAGAAGCACGAATTAATGAAATTGTTCTAAAGGATAAAACCTTGCAATTTGATTTAGAAAATGGGTTGCCGCTACGCTTATGTGTTATTATTACAGGCGAAAAAACAGCAAGGCTTATTTGGAGCTTTCATCACATTTCTATTGATGGGTGGAGTATTCAAGTTTTACTTAAAGATTGGCATCAGTTTTATAATGAATATTGGGCAGGCAAGTCTTATCAGGCTTTAGAAGATAAGGGGTACTATAACTACATTAAACAAGAAAAGAGTATAAATCGATATAAAGCAAAAGAATTTTGGTTTACACTTTTGGATAAATATAGTGCAAAAGAAGTATTACCTATAAATTCTACTATTAAAGACAAAGGTAACGAAGCAGTGCACTTTAGCTTACTAGATTCTTTAATACATCATAAATGCAATGAATTTGCACAACAAAGAAACATAAGTATTAATATTGTGTATGAATCTGTATGGGGCATTTTACTGCAAATGATAGGCTATACAGACGATATTGTTTATCATGTTGTGCATGCAGGGCGCCCTCATTCGTTTGAGGGGATAGAGAGTACGGTGGGGTATTTTATTAAAACAATTCCGATAAGAACTACTAAAGCAAAGGATAAAACATTTATTGAATGTACAAAAAACTTGTATGATATTTATAAGCAAATTAATAATGTTATAGGCGAAACTTCATATGATATTGTACCTATGTATGCTACATTACCATTAAATTTGTTTATATTTGAAAACTATCCAGAAACCATAATACACGACTCGGACTTTATTGTTAACAATGCAGAAGTTTACAGCCCTATTCCTGCGGATATATTTCTTATGATAATACAAAAATCTGATACAGTAAAAATAGAATTGCATTATAAAGAAAATGTTTGTGAAAATGACATTGCACAAGAAATTCTTAACCAGTATATTTTATTGTTAGAAAATCTTATTAATAATCCGAATAAGCTTATTTTACAAATACATCAAGAGTTAATGTTAAGGAATGTGAATCAGGATTTTGAGTTTGATTTTTAACTGACGGATGAGAAGTGCAACAGATGAAAGTTTAAATCACTGGTTTTGAAAGTAGTAGTTTGCTGTGCTTTTTAAATTTTGATACAACTAGGGGGCAGAGATGGAAAATAGTTTAATAGAGAAAGCAAAGCTAAGTTATTGGAATCATCAGTTACAAAAATTACCGTACAATGTGAAAATTAAACGTAATGAGCTATATACAAAATGGGATAAATTTTCAATATCATTAAATAGTAATATGCAAAAAAAGGCTAAAATCTTAACAAAAGATATAGATATGGCAAAATATATATTTGCACTAACAGGGTTTACTGCCTATATATCATTGTATTCTGAATACAATGAAGAAAATAGTGTAGTTATGGTAAATGATGAAGCAAAAAAATATCTTTTGCCATTAATTATTAATTTCGATAGATCATTAACACCGCGTACAGCGATGAACGCTATAAAAGGTAAATATAAAGAGATTTTAAATTATGGCACTGCATATGTGCCAACCCTTGTTAAAAATATGGAAAATGGTACAAAATTTCTTGAAAGTATATATAAGTATGTTTTTTGTTCAAATTTTGACCAAATTGAAACAGAAAACACATGTTTTCGTTTTATATTGGATAGTACAGATTTTGTATATCATTGTTATTATGATTGTAATTATTTTTCTGATACAGAAATAAATCAGCTTAAGCATGGGTTAGAAAATGTGTTTTCATTTATGTTAGAAAAAACAGATGAAACATTCTTAAAATTTGATTATATGTCTAAAGAATATAAGCAAATGCTCTTTAAATTTGGATCTAATAAGATGAATTTAGAAGAGAGTTTACTAACAATAGCAGAAAAATATTTAGATCAAGTTGAAAAATCGGCCACATACATAGCATTAAAAGATGATAATTCTGCAATTACTTACATGCAATTTAATAATAGGGTTGTGCAAATTCTTGGTTATTTAAAAAAAATAGGAGTAAATAAAGGCGATAAGGTTATTATTTCTATGGAGAAATCTATAGACATGATTGCAACCATTTTTGCTGTTATATTGCGTGGTGCCACATACATACCTGTTAGTTATGAAAATCCTGTACAGTGGGTTAACAATATTATTTCTTATAGCAATGCAAAATATATACTAACACAAAAAAAACTTTATCTTATAAATAAAGAATATGTGGTGCCGCTAGTTTATATATGTGCAGTAAAAGACTCGTCGCAGACAATAGATATCAATGAATTAATTTGCAAAGTTTCGCCTGATGATATAGCGTATATAATATTCACCTCAGGTAGTTCCGGTATACCTAAAGGTGTGCAAGTAAGCCACAGAAATCTTGTAAGTATGATATGTGGGTATAGTGAGGTGCATTTTAAAGAGTATCATGAAACTGAGAGAATAAATATTGCTGTTGTTGCACCTGTCTTTTTTGATGTTTCGGTACTGCAAATTTTCCCTTGTTTATTATATGGTCATACATTATTTTTATTATCAGATGATACAAAGGCAGATTATGATAAAATGGCGTATTTCTTTGAAAATAACAAAATTAATTTAACAGACTTTACGCCTGCACTTTTTCAAAATTTTGTTGATTCTCCTGCATTTACAAATTATAAATATTTCTTTAATGAAATTATTTTGGCAGGTGAAAACTTGAAGAAAGCCGTTGTACATAAATTTTTGGAAAATATAAGCCCTGCTCCAAAGTTAACAAACTCATATGGTCCTACAGAATGTACGGTTTATGCATCTAGCTTTTCAGTTTTGGATTTGGAGGCTATAAAAACAGAAGGGATACCTATAGGTAGACCATATCCAAACGTAAATTTATATGTTTTGAACGATAATTTAAATCTACAGTTTATAGGTATACCAGGCGAGTTATATATCGGGGGCGCAGGCGTTAGTTGTGGCTATATTAATAATCAAGAGCAGAATTTTAAAAATTTTATAGAAAATCCAATATTGCCAAATGATATTATTTATAAAACAGGTGATGTTGTTTTATGGCAAGAAGATGGAACATTGCTATTTTTAGATAGGATAGACACATGTATTAAATTGCGTGGCTACCGTATTGAACTAAGCGAAATTGAGAGTGTATTGCTAGAAAAACAAGGAATAAAGCAGGCGATTGTTCGGCTGATACAAAATTTTGAAAATCCTTATTTAGTAGCGTATTATACAACTACAAAAAGTGAAGTGCATAATGATATTAAAGAATATCTACAAAAGCGATTACCAAGTTACATGATTCCATCAACTTTTATTCATATGAGCGATTTTCCTTTATCCAGTAATGGAAAAATAAGTGAGGAGCTATTGCCAGACCCTGTAGATGCATTTGAAGAAGATGATATTAACTTATCTAAAGAAGAGAAAGAAATACAAGAAATATTTAAAGAAATTCTAAACATAAGCCGAATTGGAAAAAATGTGAGCTTTTTTAGTATTGGGGGAAATTCTCTGTCGGCAATAAAGCTATTAAATAATATTAATCGAAGATATAATACAGTGCTGAAACTTGCTGATTTATATGAAGCCTCTACTATAAAAGAAATTGCTTCTGCAGTTTGTAGAGGCAATAAAGAGGATTTTGCTGTAATTTATGTAAACGACGAAGAGGAAAAGTTAGTACCACAGTCGTTTCAGCAACAAAGAATATATGTTTCTGAAATTATGCAAGGCAAGTCAACACAGAACAATATTACCGAAATTTATGAAATACACGGAAACTTTAATCCCCAACATGCAGCAGAGGTTTTTCGCAAGTTAATTGAAAGGCATGGCATTTTGCGTACATCATTTTATAATGTGGGTGATAGGCTATTTCAAAGAGAAGATGCTAACGTAAATAACTGCATTAATATTTATGATTACAAAAACGCGTCAATGTATGATGATATAGAACTTGAAGAAACTATACAAAAAATCAACACACCTTTTCTATTATCTGAAGCACCTTTGTTAAGAATAAATATTTATATATTCTCGAATGAACGCTATTTAATAATTATAAACCTTCATCATATTATTGTAGATGCGATGTCAATAAATATATTAATTCGCGATTTTATGATTTTGTATAAAGGGAACGCTCTTTCAATGCTTAAATCGAATTATCAAACCTATAGTATACATCAGCATAGGTTTATAAATAGCCAATCTTATGAGGAAATGAAGCAATTTTGGCTAAATAGGTTAAAAGATAAAATTGAACCCTTATCTCTCCCTATAGATTACGACTACCCAGATTACAGGTCTTTTGAAGGTGGCTCTGTTTGTGAATGGGTTGATATAAAACAAATAAAAAACTTACCAGATTTATTAAAAGAAGAAAAATCTAGTTTGTTTATTTATATGTTTTCTTGCTATATCACTACACTTTATAAGGCAACACATAATAATAATATTATTGTTGGCACGCTAATGGCAGACAGGTTTTCAGAAGAGCTCGAAGACGTTATGGGTGTTTTCTTTAATGTTGTTCCCGTACTTGTAGAGCTTGAGGGATTAGATACATTAAATCAAATAAGGCGAGCAGCTAGAGATGCAATTATACTTTCTATGAAAAATATGCAGTTTTCATATTTAGATGTTATAAGCAGCTTAAATATTTCAAGAAATTCTAAGAGAAACCCTGTGTTTGACGTTTCTTTTAATATAGTGGAATACCCTTCACTCAACGAACATTTAGGGCAAGAAATCGAATTTTATCAAAGGTCGAGGCAAGTACATGAAACAGTAAGTGATTTACATATGCAGGTAAGTAATTATGGCAATCGTGTCCTTGTACAAATTTATTATAATAAAAAAATATTTAAAAATGAAACTATACAAAAAATATTGTCAGATTATATGGAAATATTTAATGGTGTAGATGATGAAAGCATATGGAGGGCTATAAATGATAATGCAAAAAGAAATACTTAATATATTTAATAGTTCAGAGTTTTGTGATAAGTGTGCGATAAGTTATGGTGAAAATCAAATAACATATAATGAGCTTAAAAATCGCTCTATTAAAATTGCACAATCGTTTATTAATGAAGGGCAAAAGGATGTTATTGGTGTTTTATTAAGTGATAGATGTGACTATATTATATCAGCGATTTCTATATTGTTGGCAGGGCAAGTATTTTGTATGATTGATGATAAATATCCAGAACAATACATAGCAAATATGATTGAACAAGCAGATATAAAATTTATTTTGCATGATGCTGGTACTTCCAATCGAGCACAAGATATTTTGGCACTAACACAAAATCATGTTCAGTTAAAGCAAATTGATAAATTGCTTATGGGTGAACCTAAATTAGATACATACTTACCAAGCTATAATGCTAAGGACCCAATATATGTTTATTTTACATCCGGCACCACCGGAATTCAAAAAGCGATATTAGGTAAAAACGAAGGCCTTACTCATTTTATAAATTGGGAAAAAGGTGTACTTAGTTTAAAAGACAATATAAGAACGGCACAATTTACATCTCAAAGCCACGACCCATTTTTAAGAGATATATTTTTGCCACTTTTATCTGGCGGAACGGTATGCATTCCTGATAAAAGTGTGCAAAGTAATAGCGATATTGTTAGCTGGATAAATAATAATAAAGTTAATGTGATACATTGTACCCCAAGCTTTTTCAAATATTTTGCTCCACCAAATAGTAGTTTTACTGATTATCCTAATTTAAAATATATATTATTAGCAGGAGAAAAGGTTCATGCATCAGCATTGCATCCTTGGTATGAACAATTTGGCGAAAAAATTTCGCTGATAAATTTATATGGTCCGACAGAAACAACTTTAGCAAAGATATACCATCCAATTAACAAAAGTGATGTAGATAATTATGAAATCCCTATTGGAAAGCCTATAAATGATACTGAAATATATATTCTTGATGAAAATATGACAAAGTGTGAAATAGGCCAAGTTGGCGAAATATATATAAAAACAGAATACAAGACACATGGATATTTAAGTGCGGGCAAGCTTGATAAAGAATGTTTTGTATATGTTTCTTCAAATATTAATGATTTACTTTATAAAACTGGAGACTTTGGGTTTATTAACAACGATGGTAATATAGTATTTAAAGGAAGAAAGGATAATGAAATAAAGTATAGGGGCTACCGTATCAATCTTTCAACAATTGCGGATAAAATAAAAGAAATTGAAGGCATTGACGATGTGGTTATGGTTTATAACGAAAAACATGATGTGATTATTTCATATGTTGTGTCTAAGTGCGAAGTAGACGATGTGAATATTGCTAAACACATTGGGAGAGCTTTACCATGGTATATGATTCCCGAGCATTTTGTGAAAATTGATATGATTCCGCTAACAATAAACTATAAAATAGATATAAAAAAGCTGCCTCTTCCTGATGTATTAGAAGTTAGTAAGCAATCGACGGAAACAGAGAAGATGCTAACTGAAATTTGGGAAAGGCTACTAGAGCGAAGTGATATTGGCCTTAATGATAATTTTTTTAGGCTAGGAGGCCATTCAATGTTAATGCTTAAAATGCAATACGAGCTATCTTTAAGAAATATCGAAATTTCGGCAGATAAGTTGTTTGTAAATCAAACAATTAGTATGCTTAGTAATTTTATAGAAAGTGGTGAATATAGCGAATGAACTTAGAAAGCATTAAGCCATTTAACGAGTTGTACTACAAAAACTGTTTGTATAATTCTTTATTTTCTATTATCAAGTTTTATAAACGCTCCATAAACCCACTGTTTTCATATGATTTATTTTATTATGATGTGTCTATTAAAAATAGCGATAATAGCCTTTATAATATAGTTTCTATTTTAGAAACTAAAAAACCTGAAGATATTGTTGTTAATGATATTGGTCTACAATTTAATAAAGTTGTACAAGCCAATAATATAGTGGTTCGCATAAATAATGCTGTAAAAAGTAATGTGCCCTCAATTATTTGGGTTGATGCCTTCTACCTTCCATATAGAAACGATACATATAAAAGAAGACACCTTCCACACGCTTTGCTGGTTTATGGGGTTTCTCCGTGTATGAAGTATTATAAGATAATTGATCATGATAAATTTGAAACATTAACATATGAAAAAAGAAGCTTGGCTGTTGATGAGCTTAGTATAGCTTACGAGGGCTATAAAAACAATTTTTCAGATTTTAATTTAGATACTTTTTATGAAATTTGGCAAGGTAATACCAAGGCAGTTTCAGAGCTTTATTGTTATGATACTTATATAAACAACTATATAAACAAGGCAGATTTTATTTACAATAGCATTTCATCAATTAAAAAGCTTGAAAAATATTTGATAGAAATTTACTCACAAGAATCTCTTGTTAGCTTGCATGTAGAAAATATTTTACTTAAACTTAATTTTGCTATAGAGCTTAAACGGGCAGAAAAATTTGTTCAGCAAAGGTTTAATTTAGTGGATAGTGTGATTAAATATTTGGACAATTCTTTAGAGAACCTAAGGCACAGTAGAGATATTTTGGCAAAATATTATTATTCAAGAAAATATAACAAGGAGAATTTGATAAACTCTATTAATTTTAGTAAGCTTGAAGAATTAGAAAAATATAGAGTAGAAGAAATTATGTCAAACTATTTTTCAGGCAACATTATTGAACAGAAAAAGATTATTAGTTTTTAGTTATTAGAGAGCATTAACATTAACTCTAAAACATAGGAAAGGCAAAATATGAAACTTAAATTATTTTATATACTGTACGCAGGCGGATTTGCTTTAAGCGCAAGCCGTTTTATTCCTTATTTAAAAAATGATGATGTAGAGCTTGTGCCTATTGAATACGCAGGCAGAGGTATGCGTTCTAACGAACAAAAATACGAAAGCTTTGAACATGTTGTACAAGACGTGGTTAAACAAATAAATAAACAAGCAGGCGATGACCCTTATATAATATGGGGGCATAGTATGGGTGCACTTGTAGCATATGAAGTGTGCCACAAGATGAATAGCGTGGGTAATAATAGGCTAAAACATGCTATTTTTTCGGGGCAAGATGCACCAAACAGTAAACACATTAAAAAAGAATATCATCTACTTTCAAAGCCAGATCGTATTAAATTTATCAATAAATTAGGTGGGATTCCTGAAGAGATTACAGAATCTAGCGACTGGTTTAACTTTTTTTTAAGCTATATTGAATCTGATTTGTTGCTTATGGATCAATATAAATATATAAACAGAGGAAAATTAAATTATAAATGTGTTGTAATGTATGGAAAAGAAGATGAAAGTATACATATCTTGAAAAATGATTGGGAAGAGTTGTTTTTTAATATTAGCTATAAGGTACACGAAGGTGGACATTTTTTTATTTTTGATGAAATTGAATTAGTAATGGAGAATATAAATCAAATTATAGATGAAGTAAGGGATGTTCATACTAACGCCTATCCGCCTTTTAAAAACAGGCAATAAGGAGGAGCTTATGATTAAATGGGGAATTGTCGGTGCAGGAATTGTTTCAGAAAAATTTGTTCGTGCAGCAAATTTTGTTCAAGATTCAATTGTTTATGCTGTTGCTTCTAAAACTAATGCAGATAAATTTGCACAAAAGCATAATGTGCCAGTTATTTATAAAGATTATAACGACTTGGCAAATGATAAAGAGATAGATGCAGTATATGTGAGCACAATAAATCCGATGCACTATGAAATTGTGATGATGATGCTTAATAAAAACAAAGCTGTATTATGCGAAAAGCCAGCTGGTATGTGTGCTAATGAAACCTATGCGATGGCTGAGCTTGCTAACAGAAAACAAGTATTTTTTATGGAAGCAATGTGGACAAAGTTTTTGCCTGCAATATTGCATTTAAAAGAAATAATTCATTTAATTGGTTGTGTAAGGCGTGTTAAGGCTGAATTTTGTATAAATGTAGAAGCGGGTATAACTCATCGTCTTTTTAATAAATCCCTTGGTGGAGGGGCATTGTTAGATATGGGTATATACCCACTATCATTTATACATATGCTATTAGGCGTTCCGGATGAGATTAATCCAACTCTTTATGTAGGTGAATATGGTGTGGATGAAATAGGGGAGATAACTCTTTTATATAAAAATGCCATAGCTCAGGCTAGTTTCGCAACACGATGTGATGGTTTAGACTATGCTGTTATATATGGTGATAAGGGCAAAATTGAAATTCCAAATTTCCACAAGGCGACAAGACTAAACATAAAACTGTCATCAGGTGTTAGTAAAGAATATGTAACTTCTCATTTATTAAATGGATTTGAATTTGAAATACAAGAGGCAGTAAAGTGTATTAAAAATGGCGAAATAGAAAGCAAAATACACACACATAATGATTGCATAGAAATATCAAAAATAATAGATTATGCATATAGAAAAATTATATAAAATAGTTATTTAGGTTGTGTTGCTATAAGGATATATTCTTATAATGCAAACATGCCTAGTTAAGGAGGCATTATGGATACATTAATTAATCAAGTAATGACTTGGATATGGAAACCTATCAGCCAAATATATGATGATGCCTACGAAGAGGCAAGAAATTTAAAAGCAATTGAGATTTATAACGGTCTTGCGGAGGTAGAAGCGGGATTTTATAAGTATCCGAGTGTAAATTTAAATATATTGCCGTCTTCAGGGTGCTCTCATCGTATAAAAAACAATATAATGTCAGGGTGTAGTATGTGTAATTATCAATCTGATTTTGCCAAATCCGAAGGCTACATGAAAGCATTGCGAGAAAAAGATGCTAATCTATACACAGATGTTATTATTAGGGCCTTTAAAAAGGCTAGAACTGATAATTTGATTCCAAATAAAAAGGAAATGTTATCTACTTATGATGGGTTTGATTCGTTTGAAATGCCAAATGAGCTAATTGATAAACTATGGGATGTTAACAGCTTTTTTAAAGAGCAACCTTTTGGGGTAGTTGTTCAAGTTAGGGCCGAAAGTGTAACAGAAGAAAAGCTTGATAAACTCATAAATACTTTGCCTAAGCGAACTCGTATAACAGTCGAATTTGGCGTTGAATGTAGTAATGAATTTGTTCGAAATAATTGGCTAAATAAAAATACTTTTAATAGGCAAATAGAAGAGGCTATACGCTTGGTACGTAAAAAAGGTCTTACTGTGCAGTGCAATATGCTTATAGGGATGCCTGGCTTAACCGAAGAAGTATCAAAAAAATTAGCTGTAGAAACGATATTTTACTTGGACGATTTGAAAGTTGATAAAATTGTTGTGCTTCCATTAAATCGTAAAAAATATACTTTGCAATGGTTTATATATGAGCATTTAAAAGACAATAAAAACCTTAAGGAATTAGGTATAGCCCAAGAAGAGCATACAGGTATACCTTGGTTATATACAGTATATGAAACAATTTATCAAGTTTATTTATCAAGGCCTTATTTGATGCCAAAATTGCTTATATCACAAATGTCTGAGAGCAATAATATGATTGATAATGATATTTGCTATAATAAAGATTCAAAATGTATTTGTAATGGTGAGGTAAAGGATATTATCCTTAATCATAAATCTGCAGAAGAGCTTTTGATGTTTAAAGATAAGGTATATAATGATTCTTGCTCTTGTGCTGATTCATATTTTAAATTATTAAAGCTTCAAGAAAAAGCTGGAGATGCTAAGAATGTAGCTTACATAATAATGGATGAAATTAAGAAAGAAATGATGGCTCTAGGCTATACTGAAAAATTTATTGATATGAGCCGATAGCACTTATTAACTGAAACAGTGAGAGGATAGAATATGATTAAAGAACTTAAATATCCAATTAATGGCGAAGAAATAATTAAGAAAAAGAAATATTTAAAAAGGCAGTTTCTTGATTTATCTGATTTTACTGAAGTGCGTATTGCTATTTTAAGTGGAAGCACTATAGGCGATATTGCAGATATCTTGGAGCTTTTTTTGTTTTCTTATGAAATAAAGCCTATATTTTATATTGGGAATTATAATCAGTATTATGAAGAAACGCTGTTTAACACTAAAGATCTTATTAGTTTTAGGCCAGATATTATTCTAATTCATACAACTTCACGGAACGTTCTAGATAAAGATATTTTTTCAAAACTTAATCAAGTGTGGGAACACATTCAAAAAATGCATGGTTGTATAATAATTCAAAATAATTTTGAGTTATTATACAACCACATAAGTGAGATAAGCGAGCTAAATACAAAAATAGACGAATATAAAAATAAAACTTTTTATGTAAATGATATTAGGTATCTATCTGCTGTATATGGACTTGATGAGTGGCTTGATAATAGAAGTTATTATCTTTATGGATACGCTTTTAATGTTAAAGCAGTTCCTATGTTTTGCCACAATATTGCTATAATTATAAAATCTATATACGGTAAAAACCACAAGTGCATTGTTGTTGATTTAGATAATACTATATGGGGCGGTATAGTAGGCGAAGTAGGAGCAGAAGGAATTGAGCTTGGAAAGGGCACAGCTCTTGGAGAAGCATATTTGGATTTTCAAAAATTTTTGAAAAAGATGCATAGTTTTGGCATAATATTAGCAGCATGCTCGAAAAACAATGAAACAATTGCAAAAGAGGCCTTTACAAACTCTAATATGGTTTTACAACTTGATGATTTTGCCGTATTTTGTGCTAATTGGAATGAAAAAAGCAATAATATAATTCATATTTCTAAAAGCTTAAATATTCTTCCGCAACATTTAGTATTTGTTGATGATAATCCAGCAGAACGAGAGCAAGTAAGCAGTGTTTTACCACAAGTTGCAATAATTGAAAGTAATTTTGTAACAGATTTTATAAGATATATTGACCGTGGGGGGTATTTTTACTCTGAAGTGTATTTAGAAGAAGATATAAGAAGAAATGAATATTATAGAAATGAAGTTAAAAGAAAAGTGGTCGAAGTAAACAGCAATAACTACGGAGATTACTTAAGTTCTCTAACCATGGCAGCTAAGATAGAACCATTTTCAGACGCACATATAGAAAGAATAACTACCCTTATCAATAAAACAAATCAATTTAATCTTACAGGGCAAAGATATTCTTTAAACGAAGTAAAAAAAATTTCTATTAATAATAATTTTGTTACTTTATATGCAGATTTAAATGATAAGTTTGGTAGTAGTGGAATTATATCAGCATTGATTAGCGAAGTTATTGAAGGTAGTGCACATGTTAGGCTTTGGGTTATGAGTTGTCGTGTATTTAAACGTGATGTAGAGTTGGCAGTTTTTGACTCGTTGGTTGAAGAGTGCTTGAAAAGGGGTATTAAAAAGATTTTTGGGTATTACCATAAAACTGATAGAAATGAATTTGTATCAAAGCTATACGAAAGTTTAGGTTTTTACAAATCTTTAGGCGAAGTATGGGTATTTGACGTTGATAAAGGGTACGTGCCTTGTAATAAATATATAAGGATGAGAAAGGAATAATTTTATGGTTGAAATTTTTGATATGCTTAGAGATATTATTTTTGATGTTCTTGATGATAAAGAATTAAAAATTACAAGAGAAACATCGGCCGAAGATATAGAAGATTGGGACAGCCTTGCACAGATAAGCATTATTTCATCTTGCGAATCGGCTTTTGGTATAAGGTTTGAATTAAGTGAGGTTCTTCAGATGAAAAATGTGGGTGATACTGTTGATTTGATTATGGAGAAGATAAAATGATAGATAAAATAGATGGTATCAATAATTTTTCATACGAAGAAATATTTATTGGTCAAACTTGTGAACTAATCACAAATATTTCAGAGCAAATGCAGCAAATGTTTCACTATATTTCGGGAGATATAAACCCACTTCATACTGACGAAAGTTATGCTAAAAAAAGGGGTTTTAACAAAAGAGTGGTATACGGGATGCTTACAGCTACATTTTATTCTACTTTGGTTGGAACTCTTCTTCCGGGCAAGTCGTGTTTATTTCATGAGGCAGACATAAAATTTCGCAACCCAGTTTATCTTGGTGATAGCCTAAAAATTGTAGGACAATGTATTGAAAAAAACGACTTATATAAAATCATAACTATAAAAGCAAAAATTTATAATCAGGATAATATAGTAGTATCTTCTGCGAAACTAAAGGTAGGTGTAGCACATGAGTAAAATAGCTTTAATTTTAGGTGCATCTTCAGAGATTGGGGCAGCACTTATAAATGAGATAAAACACGAATTTGATATTATTGTTGCCCACTATAATACAAATAGGCAAGAACTTGATGAATTAAGAACAGTTATAGGAAAAGATAAACTACATATTATAAAAGCCGATTTTTCCTCAAAAGAAGATACAAATAACTTTATTAAAACTATTGAAGAAACTGGATTAATTCCAACACATATAGTTCACTTGCCTGCCGCTGCTGTAAGATGTATAAATTTTCATAAATCACATTGGAACTGTGTGCAGACCGACATTGATGTTAGTCTTCGTTCGATATATAAAATTTTAAATAGATTTATAAGACCAATGACAAAGAAAGGAAATGCAAAAATAGTTTTTGTGTTGTCTTCATGCACAGTAAATGTACCAAATTATATGCTAGATTACACGGTTGTAAAATATTCGTTGTTAGGGCTTATGAAATCGCTAGCTGTCGAATATGCAGAAAAAGGCATAAATATTAATGCAGTGTCACCATCTATGGTCGAAACTAAATTTCTTAATAACCTGCCACGTATAATTATTGAAAAATCAAGAGAAAATAGCCCATTAAAACGCAATGCGAACGTTCAAGATATTGTTCCAGTAATTAAGTTTTTACTATCCGAAGAAAGCTCATTTATAACAGGGCAAAATATTGTGGTTTCAGGTGGAAACAAAGTATAATAAATTTAATTCGGTTTTAGTATTTTGCTTATATTTATATAAGGTGGCGAAAAAAATGGTCGAAGTTTACGCAATTAAAATTAACACCCCTATTGAAGATGAGATGCTTAGTTATTTAATTTCACATACATCATACGAAAAGCAAGAACGGTTAAGCAAACTTTATTTTGAGGAAGATGTTAAAAGAACTTTGTATGGTGATTTATTAGTAAGACATTTAGCGTGCGAGAAACTAAATATTTTAAATGATGAAGTAATATTTGAATATAACGAATTTTCAAAACCTTTTTTGAGAAATAATCCTAATTTTAAGTTTAAT
Organism: Defluviitaleaceae bacterium; assembly: GCA_009780765.1. Classification (GTDB taxonomy): domain Bacteria; phylum Bacillota; class Clostridia; order Lachnospirales; family UBA5962; genus WQZK01. Next base: position 10,215 of record WQZK01000003.1, on the reverse strand, counting down.
ATTTCACATTCTGGTGATTTTGTTGTTTGTGCTATTGGAAAAGAAGATATAGGTATTGATATTGAACAAATAAAGCCAATTGATTTGAATATTGCAAAACAGTTCTTTTCAGAAAATGAGTATCAAGATTTGATAAGTAAGCCTGATGAATTAAGGCTCAAATATTTTTATGACTTGTGGACGCTTAAAGAAAGTTTTATCAAATGTATAGGGAAGGGAATGGCAATACCTTTAAACTCTTTTTACGTTTCAATAACAAAAAATCAGATAACTATCCGCTCAAATTCATTGTATCAAGTACATTTTCGTCAATTTTTTCTAGACGAAAATTACAAATTGTCGATTTGTTCAAAAGATAACTGCTTTGTAGATGATGTAAAAATTGAAAACATAACTAATATTATAGATAGGCTAGTTTGACAGGTCAATAGATTTCTGTATAGTAAAGATAAAACATTATGGAGGGTTATACTGTGGGAAAACAGTTCCTGTATAAAAAATCAAAGGTATATTATAATTGTAGTGAAATTAGATTTTTTGCCTCCCCATCATTAAATAAATTTTACTTTGCTATTGATTTTAAAGATGCATTATGATATGATTACATTATCCAAAAGGGAGTAGCGAGTGGAATTATCCATTTGTCGCATTCGTCAATACGGCTAAATCAAGCCCGGATGCGGTACGTTAGATTGCTTATGACGACGCAAGACTTTTGGCTCATTTCAAGAGCCTTTTGTCTTGCGTTTTTTTTATTGAAAAAAACGCACGCGAAACGGCCATAAAAAGGAGATTAAGTAATTTATGAATCAAGAATTTTACACTAAGGACACAAGGCAGTCTTTACAGGAGTTAAAGACTAACGAAAATACGGGTTTGTCGGCTTTAGAGGCAAAGAAGCGGCTAGAAGAAAACGGGGCAAATAGACTCCAAAGTGCAAAAAAGAAGTCCCTTTTCGTGCGGATAATGGCACAATTTAAAGATTTTCTTGTAATTATTCTTATTGTAGCGGCTGTTATATCTGTGATTGCGGGAGATGGGTTAAAGGATGCAATACTTATTATTGGTATACTGCTAGTTAATATGATTATCAGTATAACTCAAGAAAGCAGGGCGGATAACGCACTTGAAGAGCTTAAAAACATGTCTAGTCCAAAAGCTAAGGTTAAAAGAGATGGGCAGGTTGATAAGGTTGATTCTAGCGAAGTGGTTGTTGGCGACATAATAATTCTAGATGCAGGTGACTATATTCCGGCCGATGTTAGAATAATTGAAAGCATGAATCTTAGGGTAGACGAATCTGCTTTAACGGGCGAATCTATGTCAGTAACAAAATATGCGGATGTTATTTTGGATAAAGAAACGAGCCTTGGGGATAGAGTAAACCTTGCGTCTATGGGAACGATTGTTACTTATGGGCGTGGAGTAGGAGTTGTATATGCAACTGGTATGAACACAGAAATGGGCAAAATTGCCACAATTTTAAATGAAACGCAAGAAGCTAGCACACCACTGCAAATAAAGCTAAATGCTATGGCTAAAGCATTAGGTATAATATGCATCATCACTTGCTTAGTTATATTTGGCATTGGGTTTTTGCATGGTATGGATTTAATTGAAATGCTGATGGTGTCTGTTTCTTTAGCTGTAGCGGCTGTGCCGGAAGGTGCGGCTATAGTTGCCACGGTTATTCTTGCCATAGGTGTGCAGAAAATGGTTAAATCAAACGTAATTGTAAAAAGGTTAAGGGTTGTTGAAACTCTCGGTAGTACAACAGTAATATGCTCTGATAAAACAGGAACACTTACACAAAATAAAATGACTGTTATAAAAGTATTTGATGTAGAAAATGCATACGAAGTTACAGGTACGGGATATAGTGCGGATGGTGAGGTAGTTGCTGAGAATACGCCTATTAGTAAAAACATCTCTCTTATGGCTGAAATAGCTGTTTTGTGTAATGATGCCATTTACGATAAAGAAACTGTCAAAATAATTGGCGACCCTACTGAAGCTGCCATGCTTGTTTTTGGTGTAAAACTAGGAAAGGAAAGACAAGAACTAGATAGTAGATGCAAAAGAGTGCAAGAAATTCCGTTTGATTCGGAAAGGAAGCTAATGTCTACCTATAATCTTAAAGGTGGCAAGGTTGTAATGAATACAAAAGGTGCACCTGATGCTATAATAAAACGCTCGAGTCGTGTATATTTAAATGGTGAAATTGTGACGATGACTGAGGAGATACGGCAGAAGCTTATAGCCAAAAATGAGCAATTTGCAGCTTTGGCTTTTCGCGTGTTAGCATTCGCGTATAAGGAATACAAAAACGAAGAAGAGATAGACAATTTGGAAGAAAATTTAATCTATGTAGGTATGATGTGCATGATAGACCCTCCTCGTGAAGAAGTAAAGGATTCTATAGCAACTTGCCATGGTGCTGGAATAAATGTGAAAATGATAACTGGCGACCATAAAATCACCGCACAAGCAATAGCCACTACCTTAGGAATTATGCAAGAGGGTGAAGAAGTTTTAGACGGCAATGATTTGAATAACCTAACAGATGACGAGCTAACCGAAAAAGTTAAAAATGTTAATGTTTTTGCTAGGGTATCGCCCGAGCATAAGGTGCGTATAGTTGACGCTGTAAAATCAAGCGGCAATATAGTAGCAATGACGGGCGATGGTGTAAATGATGCACCTTCTCTTAAAAAGGCGGATATTGGCATAGCTATGGGTATAACGGGTACAGATGTATCAAAAGAAGCCGCAGATATGATTTTAACTGACGATAATTTTGTAAGCATAACTAAAGCAGTAGAGCAGGGAAGAACAATTTATAGCAATATCCGAAAAGTAACGAGCTACCTATTGTCTTGCAATATCGGTGAAATATTGATAATACTTGTGGCTATACTTTTAGGGCTACCTGTACCTCTGGTTGCAACACAATTATTGTTTGTAAATTTACTTACAGATGCTTTTCCTGCTTTTGCCCTTGGGATGGAGAAAAAAGAGTCTGGTATTATGAAAAAGAAGCCACGCGACCCTAAAGAAACAATTATTAATAAAAATATGCAAACATTAGTAATACTAAGAGCTATATTTCTCTGTGCAGGTAGTTTAAGTGCGTTTATTTTTGGGTTAAATGTGTATGATTACAATGTTGCAATAAGCATGTGTTTCTTTACTTTAGTGGCAAGTGAGTTGATTGTTTCATACTCATCAAAAACAGAAACATTTGCAGGCTTTACTCGAAAGTTGTTTTCTAATAAATTTCTTAATATTTCTATGAGCCTATCTTTTGGAATATTAGTGGCAGTTATGTATGTTCCATTTCTTAGCAACTTGTTTAATACAGTGCCATTAAGCCTTGTACAGCTTGGAATATGCTTAGGGTTAGTGTTTATAGTAGTACTCGGAAGTGAGTTTTCAAAAAAATTGATGCCTAAGAATATTGAAAAATCTACGGTTAACTAGAGTTACAGACTTTTTTAAAAAGGGTGCCGTATATATTGTCGAATTATACTGAAATTTTTAATAGGAGTTTATTATTATGGTTTTACAGCAATTTAACTTAGTGCATATTCTTGTGCTTCTTACTATTCCGGCATTTATCGCTGTGTCATGGCTTTTTTTAAAAGATAAAAGCCAAAAAGTCAAAGATATATATGTGGGTGATGATGATAATTGTTGCCCTAGCATATACAATTACATTTACGATAGATACCATTACCGATGCCAACCATCGTGCACACATTTTAGCGAGGTTGCCGCTTCAACTATGTGGAATAAATATGTTTCTATACCCTCTTTGTTTTTCATTTAGGCACAGAGGAGTAAACGTTAAACATATTGCCTTCGGGTACATGTATTTTGTTGGCAGTGCAGGGGCACTTTTAGGGGCATTAATGCCGCCTGGTCCGAATGATATCATTGGGCAAAGCATTTTTGTCTACAATTCTATTTCGTATTTTGTACGGCATAATCTGATTTTTATAATACCTGTTATGCTTATAGCACTTGGATACTATAAACCAAAAGCAAAAGATATGCCTATAGCGGCAGCTACACTAATTGGGCTTGCTACAGTGATGCACGTAATTAATGTTACATTTTCTGCCATAGGTGGGTATCTTGTAAACTATTTCTATACTCGTTTTGCTGATAATGTGATTTTAGAAATTTTTTGGAATATTATTCCGATAGAACTTGTGTATTCATACTCTCTCGTAGTTATACTTATCCCAGTTTTTGCAATATTCTATTTGGCTTCACTCTTTAAGAAAACGGAAGTGCGTTTGGTTCAAAAGGGGAGCGGTGTAACATGGTCTGGATAAATCAAAATTTACTATATATCATATGGGTATTGTCGCTTGTTATATCAGTTGTGTTATTCTTTGTTTTATGCAGATTAAACCCTAAAGCACGCCGTAAGCGGATTGTAGCTTTAGGGTTTACGGCGGCTTTTATACTTGCATTTCGTATTGTGTTTTTTACTATCCGCGGATATTTTGAAGGTGGCACAGATTTAATGTGGAGGCAGTTTATTTTCTCTCTTCCGGGGCATTTGTGCGGGGTTAGCTCAATTATTATCCCTATTGCAATTTTAACTAAAAAAACGTTTTTACTTAACTATACTTATTTTATAGCTTTACCTGCATCATTATTTGCTATTATGCTTAATTCATCAGTTGGAGTTACTTCTTTTGTGAGTGATTTGGATACATATATTTTTTGGGTACCTCACTTGATGTATGTAATTGTTCCTATTTACCTTATTGCGTTTGAAGGTGTTAGGCCAAGCATAAAATCAATTCCAAAGATTTTACTAACGCTTATTATTATTTTAACTATTGCTCATATTGTAAATATAAGTGCTACTTGGTTTTTTCAAGATTATGTTGTAAACTATATGTATACCATGGGGCCTGGAGATTTTATTAACGCGGTTGGTGATGGTTTAGGCGAGCGACAGTTTCATATCATCGGATTTTTAGAAGTGTTTTGGAATTTACTCCCTGTAGATTATATATACATGCTACTACTCTTACCTCTGGTGGTATTAGTATGTTTTGTGATGTATATACCACTATACGTATTGAAATGCTTAAGTAAAAGAGGTGAAAGTTTATGAAAAATATCTTAGTTGTTGAAGACGATAAGATGATAGCGTCAGGGCTTGTGTATGCTCTTGAACAAGAGGGCTACATGGTGTTTCATTGCAAAACCATAAACGAGGCCTTAAGCACCATTTCAATAAAAAAATTTGATCTTGCGATTTTAGATATGCACCTACCTGATGGGATGGGGTTTGACGTTCGTAAAATGTTAACTGATACAGCCGTTATTTTTCTAACAGTTGATGATGATGAAAGCAGTATCATTAAAGCGTTTGAAGGTGGGGCAGATGATTATGTTACCAAGCCATTTCGTATACGTGAGCTGCTTGCAAGGGTTAAGAGAACACTGGCCTCGAATACAGATACCAAAAACACAACAATAACAATCGATAGCGTAACAATAGATATAAAAGCGGGCAAAGTGTATAAAAATGGCGAATTGCAAGAATTAACAGCTCTTGAATATCGCCTTCTTTGCGTATTTGCTGCCAATAAGGGGCAGGTTTTAACCCGCACACAAATTTTAGATAATATCTGGGATTCAGTTGGTAGTTTTGTTGAAGATAACACACTTACAGTTTATATAAAAAGATTACGAGAGAAATTAGGAGATTCATTAAATATTGAAACTGTGCGAGGAGTTGGTTATCGTGTGGGTTAAAAAAAGTGAGATTAAAACGTTATCTAACAATATTCGTAAAATTATTGATGGGCAAGAGATAGACCTTCGTGATAATGCCGAAGGTATTTGGGGTATGCTTAAAAATGACATCCACACTCTTGCGTATCACAAAGTTGAAGAAGCAGATGTTTTGCAAAAAGAGCGTAACGCCATGACTGATACTCTTGTGAACATATCTCATCAAATTAAAACACCACTTACTTCAATGATGATTATGGCCGACTTGCTTGAAAATGCCCCACATGATAAGAAGATAGAATTTTTAAAAAACATGAAGGAAGGGCTTGTCCGCATGGAGTGGTTTGCATCTGCACTTTTAAAAATTGCAAAGTTTGATGCTGGTGCAGTAGAATTTAGTTTAGAAAATATTTTATCAAGTGATTTAGTTAAGCTTGCACTCGAGCCTTTTCAAATATTGTTAGAAATAAAAAACCAAAGCGTAGAGATTGTTGGTGACGTAAATTTATTATGCGATAAACGTTGGACGGGTGAAGCTCTTTCTAATATCATCAAAAATGCTTCCGAATCATCACCAAAGAACGGCATAATACGCATAGAAGCAGGCAACAGCCCCATTTGCAAATGGATTTCAGTAACAGATAGTGGTGAAGGAATTGAAAAAAACAAAATCGGAAGCCTTTTCAGGCGATTTGAAGCATCTGGTTCTGGTAAAGGGTATGGAATAGGTTTGCCACTTGCTCTTGCCATTACGCGAGGGCAAAACGGCGACATTGAGGTAGATGGAGGCGGTAATGGGCGAGGTGCTACATTTGCCCTCAAATTTTTTAAATAGACTTGTTGCGATACTGAGATTTTCGCAACAAGTTTAATGACTAAACTGTCATCTAAAACTTTAAAAAAGTCACCTAATATTCACTTTGGCTTGCTAAAATAGTTTTATAAATTACAGGAGGTACTAATAAATGGCTATTTTACAAGTTAACAATCTAAAAAAGATATATGGCAAAGGTGATACAATAGTTACTGCTCTTGATGGGGTTAGTTTTAGTGTAGCGAAGGGTGAATTTGTGGCAATTATCGGAGCATCAGGCTCCGGAAAATCTACTTTAATGCACCTTATAGGTGGGGTCGACCGCCCAACATCAGGGAATGTAGTAATTGATGGTAATGAAATTTATAAATCAAACGAGAGCGAACTGGCGATATTTCGCCGCCGCAACATCGGGCTTATATATCAGTTTTATAATCTAATTCCTACGCTAACCGCCGAAGAAAACATCATGCTTCCACGGTTATTAGATAACCGTAAACCAGACGAGGCAAAGCTTAAGCACATTCTTGAAACAATAGGGCTCGAAAACCGTGCAAAACATTTGCCAAGCGAGCTTTCGGGTGGGCAACAACAAAGAGTATCTGTTGGAAGAGCATTAATTAACGACCCTGTATTAATTTTGGCAGATGAACCTACGGGCAATCTTGATAGCAAATCGAGCCAAGAAATTATGGACTTGCTGAAGTTATCTAATAAGCGATTTAACCAAACATTGCTTGTTATAACCCATGATGAAAGTATAGCTCTACAAGCTGACCGTATAATCACCATAAGCGATGGGCAAATCCTCAGAGATGAGGTGGTGCGCCAATGAAACTGACAAAAAAACTGGCGTATAACCAGCTTATAACAAATAAAAGGCGTACTATATGGACGCTTCTTGGTATAATTCTTACAACTGCTATGCTCACTGCTGTGTTTGGGTTTGCGTCAAGTGGTGCAGCAGCAATAACCGATTTAATAGGCGATATGTATGTTCGTGATAACTATTATACAACCATTTACAGTATGGGTGGTGTGCTTAGTTTTGTTATTGTTATGGTTTCTATTATCGTTATATCAAATGCTTTTCGTGTGAGTGCAGGCGAACGGCTTAATCAATTTGGCATAATAAAAAGCGTTGGTGCTACAAAAAAGCAAATCGCCCAAACCGTTTGTTATGAAGGTATTTTGCTATCGGCAGTTGGAATACCAAGCGGTATTGCTGTTGGGCTTTTATTACAGATTATTGGAGTAAATATTGCCAATTATATGCTAACAGGGCTAAATGCTTTTCAAACAGATGATGCAGCAATAGTTTTTAGCTTTGTATTTGCTTGGCAAGCCATGCTTATTTCTGCTTTTGGAGCTTTTACTACTGTACTTATTTCGGCATGGCTTCCTGCACGAAAAGCGGCAAAAATAGCTGCGGTTGATGCCATTCGTGGTGTAAATGAAGTAAAAATGAAAGCTAAACGATTAAGGACAAGTTGGCTTGTACGCAAACTATTTGGTTTTGAAGGAGAACTTGCTTTAAAATCGCTAAAACGCAGCCGCCGAAGCTTTCGTGCAACGGTTGTATCACTCACCATCAGCATGGTGTTGTTTATAGGTGCAAGTAGTTTTGGTACACAGCTATTTAGAATGGCAAACCTTGTGTTTGCACTTATCGAAGCGGATGTTATTGCTACTTTCGAGTCATCTCAACAGTTTATTTTTGATGATGATGGTGAAGTCTTAGAACAACGGTATCTAACCATTAACACTTTTGAGGCAGAGAATATCACTGCAAAAATGCGTGAATTTCAAGGCACAAGCGTTTTTGGTGTTGGAGGCAATTCGGTTCGATATAATGTGCTACGAGAAACTCTTCAGTTCACATCATCTTTTGATGAACATATGAGCAGCAATGAGTGGGTAATGGAAACCGAGCAATTCCCCGTAACTATTTTAACTGTTGATGCAGAAAATTATGCTGAACTTGCAAGGCGAGCAGGCGTTCCGATTGGGTCTAACATCCTTATTAACCATGCTCGCACCCAATCTGATGGAAACTGGGCAGAGTTTGTTCCACTTGTGTTTTCTGGGCAAAGCTTGCAAATGCAAAGCTATGATGGCGAAATTGTTAATTTGCCTCTACATGGAGAATTGCGTGGGCTTGATGTGCCGAACGAAATAATTCATTCTTCGGTATCTTATGTTGTTGTTATAGTGCCTGAAGCTGATGCACATTTTTATATTTGGGCTGTAGAGTCAGATGACCCAAATAGCTTCGAAACATACACAGATAGCTTTTTTAACGATATGTTGCCGCCAGATAGCGATATAGGGTTTCGCACTAACATATTTAACCAAGCGGCAGAAGATAACGCTGTACGTAGCCTATTTCACACCATTATGATTGCCGTGTATGGCTTTGTAGGAATGTTGACGTTAATTGGACTAACAAATGTAATTAGCACAATATCAACTAATGTACGTTCTCGCTCACGTGAATTTGTTACTTTGCAAAGTGTAGGTATGACATATGGCGGGCTTAAAAATATGCTAAATCTTGAAAGCATATTGTGTTCAATCAAATCACTTATTTATGGTATTCCATTAGGCATTGCAGTATCGTACTTGATGTATTTGTCTATGGTGGGGTCTGTTTGGCTTCCGTACGAACTGCCACTAGTAGCAATTATTCAATGTGTTGTGGCTGTTTTTGCTATAACTTGGCTAACAATGCGATTTTCAGCTTATCGTTTACGTGGTCAAAATATCGTTGAAAGTATAAGAGCGGTAGATGGTAGATAGTAACCATACAAAAACTGCCTATATAGCTATAGCAAACGTGTTTAAAAAGCGTGAACGCTATCGCTCAAAACGCAAAACTTCCTCTGAAGTTTTGCTTCGCTTGCGTTCACTGTTTTAAACTACGTTTGCTATATATAGGCAGTTTTTTAGTGAAAATTTATTAAAGCTTATTAAAAATAATAGACCTGTTCCAAAACCTATAGCAATTTTTCTCTCACTCAGCATTTTTTGCCTCTGCCGAAAAACCTTCTTATGGATTATTATCCCTCTTTATCAAAATTTTTCATCGCCTTTCAAAATCCGAAATACCTGAACTACTCACAAAGCCTAAATTTTCGTAAAGTAATTCAGCTTCATTTCCAACTATAAATGCAAGTTTTACAAAAGGTACAGAGTCATTACTATCGTTAACAACACGATTAATTAGGTATTTTCCAAGTCCGTTGCCACGATATTTTGAAAGTACCGTAAGTTCATGAATGAAATTGAACATAGGTGCAGAAGTCTCTGCTACACCAGCTAAACACACGGCAACGATTTTTTCTGTGCCAACCTCGACGATTTTGTAGCAACTATTTTTCACGCTAAACCTGTTCAAATCATTTTTAAGCCCCTCCAACACTTCTTCTATTTTTAGCTCCCCTGATGTATCAAAAACAAAGCCATCTCCATAACCCTCTTTTAAAGCCATTGCCACTTCATCAAGGTTGGTTTCTTTATCAACTGGCAAACACAAAAAACCTTCTGGTAACGTGCATTCAATCGATTCTGATGGTCTTACCATATATTTCAGTGTATATGTCAGTTTGTATCCATGCTTAAAGACAATTTCTTTGTCT
>WQZK01000002.1 GCA_009780765.1 Defluviitaleaceae bacterium | reverse complement strand
AGAAATCTAGTATACTATAGTTGTTATGAAAAATTCACATAACCATATGATATACTTAAAAGAGAGTCTAGTCAAGCAAGCAAGCAAGCAAGCAAGCAAGCAAGCAAGCAAGCAAGCAAGCAAGCAAGCAAGCAAGCAAGCAATTTTAGCTTATAGTTTTTCTAATAATTTATCATATTTAGTGGCTGTTTTTGCTATATAGCAAAGACGGCTTTTTTATTGCAATTTTTTGCAAAAGGAGAAAAAGATAATGAAAAAGAAATTATTAACAATTATTTTGGTGTTAGCCTTATCAGTGACAGTTATTCTTGCTTTTACTGCTTGTGATTTGTTTAGTAGAGGTGGCAACGGTACAGGCGGTAATGGTGGCGATGTACCTAAAGCAAATTATGACCACTTCTACATTGAGGACAATGAAGTAGTGGGTCTTACCGCATTAGGGGCTCAACAAACCATACTTGTTGTTCCTGCTAGTGTAACGGCTATCAATCGTAATGCAAGAGAGCAAGATCCAAGTCCATTTAGGGGTATGGAATTATTGCATCCCGTTACAGTAAAGTTTGAGGCAAATAGCAACCTCGAAGTTATTGGCAACAACTCGTTTTTTGCTATTCATGCTCTTGAAAGTATAACCATTCCTGCAAGTGTAACAAGAATCGGGATGAGAGCATTTAATAGTGCAAGAGGATTGCATACAGTAATTTTTGAACCAAACAGTAGGCTTGAAAGTATTGCTGAAGGTGCTTTTTTTGATACCCCTCTTTTAGAGAGTATAACTATCCCTGCAAGTGTGACAAGTATTGGAAGGTTTAACGGAAGTAGCGTATTTGGTGCTCCAGCTAATAATCCAGGTACTGGATTGCGTACAATAAACTTTGAAGCAAATAGCAGTCTTCGATTTATTGGTGATGCTGTTTTTAGTAGAGCTACTAATTTACAGAGTATAACCATTCTCCGCAGTGTTGAAACCATTGGGCGTAGTGCATTTAGTGGTTGGACGCAAGAGCAAACAATATATGTACAAGGACGCACAGAGGATGAAATTCCACATGGTTGGACACAAGCAAGTGGTTTTAATTCTTTTACTTGGATAAGTGGCTCAAATGCTAACCTTGTTTGGGGAGTGGAGTAAGCATTTGGAAAGTTGATTAAACGACAAAATGCATTATTTAGCAGTACATTTTTTCTATGCACCTAAACTAGTAACGGAAGTGGGTGACAGGTTGTCGCCTTGATAGTAAAACAAAAGATAAATATTTCAATAAAAAATGTCGGACTTAAATTGATGTTAAGTCCGACATTTGTAATTTGTATATTGTAATTTGTAATTTGAAAACTATCTTCCGATAAACATAACTTCGTCTCGGCGGTGCATTTCTAAATAGCGTCTAGCAAAATCCTTGATAAATTCGGGGCATTGTCTTTCTAATATGGCATCGTCAATTTGTTGTTGTTGGTTATAAAGCTCGGTATTAAGTGCTTCTAACCCACGAATATTAGAATTTCTATTAGCTAAAATCGTAACATTATAAACAAGTGCGACAAGGGCAAGCATAACAATAACTACGCAACTGGTTATAATAAATTTGCGAATAGTTTGACGCTTTTGTTCTTCGGCACTTAGGATTTCTTTCTGTTTTTTTGCTTTTGTGGGGGAAGTTGTTTTCATAACACGATTATTTTATCATTTTGTTTTGACATACGCAAGCGTTTTATTATATACTTTTTTTCTGAATGTGCGGGGACGCACTCTTGGGCGTCCCGAATATATAGAAAAAAACTTTAACGAATTAAGATAATATTATAAATAGGACTTCACAATAAAAATGACAAAAATTTGGGCAAAAACAATGTTAGAGCAAAAAATTACACGAAGCTATGTATTAAGCGAAACAGATAAATTTTCTACCGCTTATTTTTTTGCTTACCTTTCTGCTATTTGCCACGAGTTAGATATTCCTACGCCCGTTATTCTAAAGACTCACGCTAATCATTTTGAGCAATTTAATATCGTACGCTTTAAGGCAACCGATTTTGTAGAAAGTATAGATTTTGAAATGTTGGTGCTAGAAAATGCGAGCGAGTAAATTCAATGAGAAATTAGAAATGAGGCGAATGAGAAATTTCGGACTTACTTATATCTAATAAGCGGTATTTAATTTTACTAAAATAAATCAATCATTTCTCATTAGTGCATTATATGGAGTTCATAAGCATATCTTAAGCCTATGACCATCCTTCAAGCAATCATACTGGGTATTGTGCAAGGCATAACAGAATTTTTACCGATTAGCTCTAGCGGACATTTAATTATAGTAGGTCGGGCTGTCGGTGTTAACTATATGCCGTTAGGTTTTGAGCTTTTAACACACTTAGCAACACTACTTGCGGTTATCGTTGTAATGCGGAAAACGCTTTTTGGGCTAGTTAGAAAACCGTTTCAAAAAATGAATTTATTGATTATTGTAGCAACACTTCCAACCGTTGTGATTTTTTTGATATTTAGAAATGTGTTTGAGTCAGCGTTTGACGGCAGATGGTTAGCATTTTGTTTTTTAATTACAGCAATAGTGTTATTTGTTAGCGGAATGCTGGGGAGAAAAGCAAGAGGTGGGATGCCCGGTATGCGTTCTCTACAGATGAATAAAAAACAGTCCACATTAGCTGTAGGGGACGCACACCGGGCGTCCCGAAATGATATAAAGGAGTTATCATTTTTAGATGCAACTATTATCGGAATAATTCAAGGCACAGCAGGATTACCCGGAATTTCTAGAAGCGGTGTAACAATAGCAGGAGCTAAAATGCTGGGGCAAGACCAACAAACCGCCGCTAATTTTTCGTTTTTAATCGCAATTCCAATCATTATCGGTGCAAGTATTTTCCAGTTTGTTGGAGTTGGTTTAAGTGCCGATGCTTTTGGTGTTTCTGTTGCTGCTGCCGCTGCCGGATTTTTAGCAGCATTTATAACGGGGTTTATAGCAATTAGTTTAATGCTAAAATTATTTAGCAGAATTTCGCTTGATGCGTTTGCAATTTATTTAGTAGTGCTTGCGTTATTTGTAGTGCTAAATGATTTTGTATGGTTTTTGTTTTAGAGTTCGGGACGCCCAAGAGTGCGTCCCAAATAAAAATTCACAAATTCATATTCCTTTACATATATTATTACCGGAGGAAAATTTAATCATATGAATCTAAATGATATTGCAGCAATACTGAGCAAAAATAACGCAGGCGAACAAGAGGCTATCGAGGGTTACTTTAGACTACTTACATATCCGGGATTACCGGCCGAACTTTATGCCGATATATCCGAGATAATCTCAGACGAAATGAATCATAGCGAAAAGCTATCGCATTGGGCAACAAAGCTAACAGGCATTAAGCCGAATGAAACATAAATCAATGTGAAATGCAAGATACTCAACGCACAATTATTGATTTATATTATGTAATTTAGAGTGGATTATTTATAAACTGTAGGGGCGGAATATTAGATTGTCCGAGCATTAAAAAAGGTATTTGAAATTTAATTTCAAATACCTTTTTTGGATATTAGTTTCATTTTTATCTTCTGGTTGATTTAGTACTAAATGTAATCGTAAAGTTATCGGGGTTAAATGCTTGCGGCAGCTCTATTATAATACTCCATACGGCAACATCGGCAGTGCCATACATACCACGACCAGGCAGTATTCTATTTATAAAAATCTCGCCGTATTGCGTAATTCTTGTTACCCGATGCCTATTAGAACCACTGCCTTCGCCAACTCTTACTATAATGAATTGCTTTTCTAAAAAGAAATTCTCGGTAAAGGTTGTTTGTAGCGTATTAAAATATGGAGGAATAATAGGAGTACCATACATATCCCACCAACCAAAATCCTCCCAATCCGAATAACTACCTATATATTCGTTGAGTTCTTCTATATTTGAAATTCTTACTACAGTATTTGGTAGTGGCCATACATCCCAGCTTTGCTCTATCCAATCGGTACGAATGTATTGTGAGTTAAAATTTATGTCGGTAGGGCAACTATAATCGCAACCGAGTAAGGTTGTAGTGGTGATGACAATGGTAATAGCTACAGTTAGTATAAGTATGATTTTTTTAAGTTTTGAGTTTAATTTTTCCATAGAATATCTCCGTTTTTTAGTTTGTAAATTGTAGTGTGTAATTATCACTACATATATAATACACTTTAGAATATTGTTTCGTTGCAAAAGCTTTGAAATTATTTTTTATGATATTTATTTTTGTATTTCTTTCTAGTCAATAAATTATAAATCAACAAATTATGCGTTGAATATAAAAATTCGAGTTGCAAAATCATTCAATCTTTCGTATAATGTAGTCTAAGCAAATAAATGCGAACCCAAAAATAGGAGTAATATAAAAAATGTCAGAAGTTTTAATGACGGCCGAGCATAAAAAAGAATTAGAAGCTAGGCTACAATACTTAAAAGTGCAAGGTAGACCCGAGGCGGCCGAGAGAATAAGAGTGGCTAGAGAATTTGGCGACCTTAGCGAGAATGCCGAATACGATATAGCAAAAGAAGAGCAAGCAAAAATGGAGGCGGAAATTGCCGAGATTGATGCTAAACTTAAAAAAGCTAAGATAATTGACGAAAAGAAAAAAGGCGACAGCGTAGATTTTGGTACAAAGATTTTAATTGAAAATGTTGCTACAAAGCAACAGTTTGAGTACACAATAGTAGGTAGTAGCGAGAGCAATCCATTTAAGGGTAAAATCTCTAATGATTCGCCGATTGGTAAGGCAATGTTAGGTAAACGCAAGGGCGATGAGGTATCGGTTAAAGCTCCTGCTGGCGATATTATTTATAAGGTGCTTAAAGTAGGGTAGAGTTATTTTTTATTATTGTTAAAACATTAACTAATAGGAAAGTTTTATTTGTTGCCCAAAGCTTAAAAATATAATATAATAGCATACTTAAGAAGTGCTAGGCAAAATAAGTTGTTTTATCGCAAAAATAACTGTGCTTAAACATTTTGCTTTAGCGAAAGGAGAAAATATATACTATGAATTGTAAATCATGTGGGTCGCCATTACAAGAGGGTGAGGTGGTTTGCTTTAGTTGTGGGTCAGAAGTAACAGCAGAACCTTTTCAACACTCTCCTCCACAGCCATGGCAAAATCAACTTCCACAAGGTCAACCTTGGATGGGCGTCGATGGTCAGCCCCCTCCACAGCATAATTTTGGACACCCATCGCATAATGGGTTTGATCCATATAATCCACCAATTAAACCGCCTCAATGGTTTAGAGGATTAGCGATAGCATTGCCTATTATATCTTGGATATTAAATGTTTTATCAGCTACATTTTTTAATTTAGGTGTAGGTACAGTAGGCTTTCGTATAGGTTTAGATATTACATCAGTGGCAATAGCTATTAGTGGTATAGTAATAATTGCTATATTAAATCGCAAATACGAAGGGCAAAAAACGGGTTGTTTTTTAGCGATAGCTATATTTGCTCTCATTGTAGCTGTAGGCAATACTATAACCGAAGCAGTTTGGTAATATAATTATTAAAAAACAGAGTGGTAGTATTTTTTATATAGCTATTCTGTTTTTTAATAATAACTAAATTTGACATACAATTATAAATATGATATGTTATAAACTAATTCATTCTGGAATAAGTAAAAAAAGCAAAAATCATGAAAGAAAAAGAAATAAAACAAAATAATCAGCATGTACAACAAACGCAAGTTGTAGAGCCGACTTATAACGAGCAAGTGCAAAACCGTAGGGACAAGCTGACTGGTCTTATTAAAGCGAAAAAAAATCCGTTTGACGAGACTAAGTTTTTGCCGTCGCATACTGCTATTCAAATTGTAGAAAGTTTTGAGCAGCTAGAAGGTCAAACTGTTATAATTGCAGGTCGTATTCTTACCCGTCGCATTATGGGTAAGGCTAGTTTTGCTACAATCTTAGATAATAGCGGTAAAATGCAACTGTTTGCTAATATTGATAATTTAACAGAGGAAGGGCATAATGAGTTTACTAATCTTGACATTGGCGACATAATCGGTGCTACAGGGCTTGTTTTCAAAACTCGCACGGGCGAGATTAGCGTTAAAATAAATAAATTTACTCTGCTGGCTAAAGCATTACTTCCGCTTCCTGAAAAATTTAATGGATTAAAAGATGTAGATACTCGCTATCGCCAGCGTTATGTGGATTTGATTGCTAATCCCGAGGTTAAAAATGCTTTTGTCGCTAGGGCAAAAATAATTAAAGCTATTCGTAGTTTATTAGATAGCAAAGGGTTTTTAGAGGTAGAAACTCCTATTTTAGCAACTCTTGCAGGCGGTGCTAGTGCTCGTCCGTTTACAACACATCACAATACTTTAGATTTAGAATTATTTATGCGTATTGCACCCGAATTGTACTTAAAGCGACTTATCGTAGGTGGTTTTGATAAGGTGTACGAAATGGGCAGAATGTTTAGAAACGAGGGTATGAGCCCTAAGCATAACCCCGAGTTTACTATGATGGAATTGTACGAAGCGTATGCCGATTATAACGATATGATGGTGCTTGTAGAGGAGCTTTTTTGTAAGTGCTTAGATGAATTACAACTAGGTCGTAAAATTAGCTATCAAGGCATAGAAATTGATTTAACAACTCCGTGGGAAAAGTTGACGATGGTAGAGGCGGTTAAAAAATATGCTAAAGTAGATTTTTCTAAAGTAAAAAAAGTAGTAGATGCCGAAAAACTGGCATTAGCGGCGGGTGTTCATTTAAACAAAGACCTGCCAAAAACTGTTGGTAATATTTTATTTGAAGTGTTTGATAAAATTGTAGAGCCTAATTTAATAAATCCGACCTTTATTACGGAATATCCGATTGAGGTTAGCCCGCTAGCTAAAAAAATTGCGAATAAACCTGGCTTTGTTTACCGTTTTGAGTTTTTTATCTACGGCAGAGAAATGGGTAATGCGTATACCGAGCTTAACGACCCAATCGACCAAAAAGAAAGATTTATGGCACAAGTAGCATTAAAGCAATCAGGCGATGCTGAAGCAATGGCTCACGATGATGATTTTGTTACAGCCCTAGAGTACGGTATGCCTCCAACGGGCGGACTAGGCATAGGTATTGACCGAATGGTAATGCTACTAACAGATAGTGCTAGCATTAGAGATGTTATACTGTTTCCGACAATGAAGCCGATTAAGTAGGGAGTAACAGGCAAAGCAATACAATTATAAAAACTATAAAAGAAAATTAACAATATGGAAAAATGGGCATTTGAGAAAACATTTGTAGCTTTAAGTGAGAAGATACAAACAGAAATAGTTGACGCTTCAAATAAGTGGGCAATTAAGGGGTTTATAGATATAAAAAAAATATTTATACGATATCCCAAGACACCAAAATAATATCTAAGATTTTAGAATTACATGTTTTTCCATTATTGATTGAATTTGCTGAAAAAGTAAATTTTGATATTGTTTTAGCTGACCATCAAAACTATTATCCCGACTTAACTTTCATTTGTAAGGGTAATCCAGAAATTAAATATGCTGTTGATATTAAAACAACCTTTAGAAAGGGTAAAAAAGGCGGAGATGCTGTTTTTACACTAGGCTCTCATGCTGGGTACTTTACGCATCGCACTTCAAAAAAAAATATACAGTACCCGTATCAAGAATATAAAGCACATTTTGTTTTAGGTATAATTTATGATAGAAATGAAAAAGCAGATGAAAGAGAAATTTATAAATTATCTGATTTAGATAAAATAAATTCTGTTATAAAAAATCTAAAAGTATTTTTTACAGAAAAATGGAAAATAGCTAGCGATAAACAAGGCAGTGGAAACACAGCAAATATTGGTAGTGTAAAAAGTCTGAGCGATTTGGTTAATGGAACAGGAAAGTTTACAAAATATGAAGATGGCGAAAAATTGTTTGATGATTATTGGATGAATTACGGCAAAATAACAATTACAGATAAAGAAGGCAAAACTCACAAAATAACTACACTAGCCGAGTTTATAAAGTATAGAGGTGGGATAAAAGAATGATAATACCTCCTATTAAGTGCCAAGGTAAAAAAACAAAGTTGGTAGAATGGATAGCTTCAAAAATCCCAGTTTCTTATAATGTTTGGTACGAGCCTTTTATGGGTTCGGGTGTAGTTGGATTTAATATTATGCCTAAAAAAGCTGTTTTTTCCGATACTAATCCACATATAATACAATTTTATAAAGATATTCAATCAGGTACACTTTCTAACACAAGTGTTAAGGAATATTTATTAGAGCATACAAATAAACTGGCAATGAGTGGTGTAGAGTATTATAAAGAAGTACGCAATAGGTTTAATTTGTTGCCTAATTCTCATGATTTTCTGTTTTTGAATAGAAGTTGCTTCAACGGTTTAATGAGATTTAATAAAAATGGTGGATTTAATGTGCCGTTTTGCCATAAACCTAATAGATTTTCTAGATCATATATTACAAAAATAGTTAATCAAATAGAAGCGGTCGCAAAGATTATAAAAAAAAATGATTATGAATTTAGGTGTGTTTCATTTGAGGAAATTATAGTAGAAACAACTGAAAATGATTTTATCTATTGCGACCCGCCGTATATTGATAGATATGCAGATTATCATGAATCATGGAATGAAGAAAAGGAAAATTTACTTTCTTTGTTATTAAATTCCACTAAGTCTAAATTTTTATTATCTACTTGGCATCATAATAAATATAGAAAAAATAATTATATAGAAATGAATTATAAAAACTTCTATATTGATACGAAAGAGCATTTTTATCATGTTGGTGCAAATGAAATTAATAGAAATTCTATGTTAGAATGTTTAATAAATAATTATGACATAGAACAAGAGTATTTACAAGAAACAAACTCAGTAGATGATGAAAATATAAATTCTTCGAATATACAAATATCAATGTTTGATTAAGTTTTTGTAAATATTAACTTAGACGACCCAATCGACCAAAAAGAAAGATTTATGGCACAAGTAGCATTAAAGCAATCGGGCGATGCTGAAGCAATGGCTCACGATGACGATTTTGTTACGGCCCTCGAGTATGGTATGCCTCCAACAGGCGGGTTGGGCATAGGCATAGACCGAATGGTAATGCTGCTAACCGACAGTGCCAGCATAAGAGATGTTATACTGTTTCCAACAATGAAGCCGTTAAAATAATATAACTTTACACAGTCTTTACAAAGCCTTGCAATATAGTCTGCAAGGCTTTTTTTGTGTAGCGTTATTTAATAGATGCTATTTAATCTACTTATAAATTTCTAACCGGATTATTTGTTTGACAAAGCAAATAATCTATAGAGCAGTTGAAAAAGCTAGCTAATGCTATTAGATTTTTATACTCTGGAATGCGTTTGCTGTTTTCGGATTCGTAATGCTCATAAGACCTTGAGCCTATTTTTAATGTGTTAATAATTTCTCGTTGAGATAATCCTGCTTTTGTTCGTAAAGTTTTAAGTCTATCAACAAATTCTTTTTTTATCATATATATAATATTAACCGACATAAAATATTTTATACTCTTAAAACTAATAAGATGTAACGCTTAGTTAGGCTAGAAAAGATTAGAAAATATGTTTACAAATGATTTTTTCTATAGTATCATGATGTCAAATAAATCCGTCCAATAGTACGGAATATAGCAGAAGGATTTTAATTTATATGTATAAAAAAATAATAGTAGTTGCCGTTTCGATAATTATGCTGTTTAGCGTTATAGCTTTTACGGCTTGCGAGGTTACACCATCAAGTACTGAGAGTAGCAGCACAACAACTGAAACACCAACTTCGCCAATTATAACGCTAGCGGAGTATCAAGCAGCTGCAATACAGGAGTTGTAAGATTATGCCTATGCTAAAGGACAAGAAAATTTTAGCGAGGCAAATTGGGTAAGAATACAGGATTATATTAAAGAAGGTATAGTCAATATAAATGCTGCAACGGATAAGGTTGGAGTAGGTTATGCTGTTGCTATGGCTAAAGAAAAGATAGATTTTGTTGTGTGGAAAGAGCAAATTGCCAATCTTACCGAAGATGATTTTTATCTTGCGATTACCGTTAACGGACCTACCGAATTCTATTTTATGAATTTTACAGCAGGAGTAACGATAGATATTGTATTTAAGAATTTATCGGGAATGAGATTGATAGTTGAACATGGTAGCTTTGTTATACCACGCCTTTGGATTGACAATAGCATACTACCTAATTATCCTCTTGTTTTAGCATACAGTACGATAGAAATAGACGAGGTAATAAAAATTACACGAGAAGCTACTTTGGAGACATTTTATAGAGCTATGCAGATGTTACAACGGCCAATGCCAGGAAGGTACGATATAACTGCAAGAGCTAGTTTTACAACAGTGCACTATATAGGACAGAGAACATGGTCGCCAAGACCGCCATATATGCGTGACTTTAACATTATCTCCAATCCGATTACTTTAACCTTTTATCACCCATATTTGGACTTATAGTTTTTACTATTTACCTTAGGAGAATCTAAATCATGACAAAAAAACTTATAACCATAGCTGTTTCGATAATTATGCTGTTTAGCATTGTGGCTTTTACTGCTTGCGACACTACAAATGCTGATTTGCTAGCTAGGATTGAAGCCTTAGAGCAAGAAAGACAAGTAATAGCAACACTAACTCAGCGTATAGAAGCGTTAGAGGCTCAAAATAAACTACTGCAAGGCATAATTGATGATTTGCAGAGTGGTGCGACTTATAATGAGGCACAAATAGAGTTATTGCAAGAGCAAATTAAAGCGTTGCAAGACTTTGTTGAGGAATTGCAAATTCAAATTGACGAGTTGATAGAAAGTGCAGATTATGTAAACGCTAATTTGTTAGCACTTATTCAAGCGTTGCAAAGGCAGGTTGATAGGTTGCAAGAGCAGATTGATAAACTAGAAATACAACTACTAAAAGCAGGGCGAGAATGGGGCTATAGTGAATGCGGCAACTTTGCGGTATCTTTATTTATAGAAGAAACTACATTGCCACGGGGTTGGAGTTTTTATGCTGATGTAAAGTTAATAAATTTAAGCGGTAAACAAGTAGAAATAGCTTATTTTAACAGACCTTGGAATCACTATAATACTATTTTTTGGTCATATATACCTTATTATACATTTGAACTTGGTGAGCCGCAAGAGCATTATACAGTAAATTTTTTAACAATCAAAAGAAACAGATATTATTTAGAGATAATGAATCTAAGGGCAATTCATTCCCTTAGAACTCGCCCTTTTTTTAATGGAGTATTAGAGTATGAGATTAGTATTTTTGCACTCTTTAGTATAAATTTAGGCACAGAAAATCAAGAAGACTTTGAAATATGGTCAAATACCAAAAATATGACATTTTTTTGAAATTATTAAACATAACACATAAAAAGGAAAAAACTGCTATGATAAAAAATAATAGAAAACTATTTTTATTCACTCTTATTGCTTTTATGTGCATAACTGCACTGCCGCCGATTTTGCAAAGGCATGATAGAAAGAACTTAGAGATTTTGTAGTATCCCTGGCATACATTGAAAATATAACCACTAACCATTTACCTTAGGAGAATTTAATTTATGACAAAAAAACTAATAACCATAGCTGTTTCGATAATTATGCTGTTTAGCATTGTAGCTTTTACTGCTTGCAACACTACAAATGCCGATTTGCTAGCTAGGATAGAAGCCCTAGAGCAAGAAAGGCAAGTAATAGCGACTTTAACCCAGCGTATAGAGGCGTTAGAAGCTCAAAATGAGGTTTTGCAAGGCATAATTGATGACTTGCAGAGTGGTGCTGTTTATAATGAAGCACAAATAGAGTTATTGCAAGAGCAGATTGGAGCATTGCAAGACTTTGTTGAGGAGTTAATAGAGCAGATTAACGAGTTGATAGAAAGTGCAGATTATACAAACGCTAATTTGTTAGAACTTATTCAAGCGTTGCAAAGGCAGGTTGAGGGATTGCAAGAGAGGATTAAGGAATTAGAAATACAACTATTAAAAGCGGGGCGAGAATGGGGCTATAGTGAGTGTGGAAGATTCGCGATGTCTATATTAGTTAAAGAAAACACGCGTTCTTTTGGTGAAAATTTTACTGTAGAAGCAAAACTTGTAAATTTAAGTAATGTTGCTGTAGAAATATCTTTTTATGCAAGTCATTCGGCACCGTTTCATCCAAAAATATATAATTGGGATGATCAGGCTTGGGCTTGGTGGTATTGGCTTACATTTGGACGAATACCAATTTCGAAAACTATAGAGAGTGGTAAATATTTGCGTAAAAATTGGGACAATATTGGTGGTCGTTTTGTTGGAGACACAACAGAGTTGTCGAATGAAATAATAAATCAAATTCGACAGGAAGAACATAGAATAATATTGTTTTTAGGTACTCATGAATTAATAATGCGAACTATTTTTACTCTAAACTTTGGGCAAGAAAATCAAGAGCTAATTTTATTTTATTCCAATGCGGTAGAGCTTACTGTAACGATTCCAAACTAGTATACAAAAGGAGAAAAATAAAAATAATGAAAACAAAAGAAAATATTAGAAAAATAGCCTTGATGGCGATAATGTTGTTATTGTGTATCGTAACAATAGTTATAGTAGGAGCTCAATTTTCGATACATAATGGATACGCAGTACAAAATATTGAAACAAAGTATTACGAAGATGAAAGAATTTTTGTAGATATGAAATTAGATGATGGTGGTTTTGGCTGGTGTCCTGTTACTTACGAAAGAAACCGAGCCGAGCAAGAGGCATTAGCTAGAGCAGACAGTAATTTATTTGAAATGCAATCTGCGTCTAGTCGCTACGGCGAAATGATTCGTCTACACCCAGCACCGCATCTTCCCGATGCTCCTACAGTAGGCAGAATAACAATAAAACTTATTGCAGATAGATATATGTACAACCAACAAGCAATATTTTTTAATGATGCTCAAAATATAGCTAGTCATATTGTAAACTCTCATCCTATATATTATTTTGCCCCTTGGATTCACATTTACGCTATAGGTACAATTTCTCCAGCACAAAATATAAGTATAATTACTGGAGATGGTTCTGATGGTTCAAATCCTTTTCAAATTACGATACCTAGAACTTCTCCGTTTGTACAACAACACTTTCCGAATGTAACATCTCCTAGCCCTGCAGATAATCATTATTGGCTTATTGTTCAAAGAGGAGCTTTGACTGCTTGGGCAAGGCAAGTGTCAGGTTTGGCACTAACTTGGCCTTCACCTAGTGTTGCTTTGCACGAAATGGGACATTTGTGGGGATTAAGGGACGAGTATTGTACACCTAATAGACACTATCTATCGTATGAAAACGGTCCGAACATACGCAGTAATGTAAATTTAGCTAATCCACTAGATGGGACTTTAAGCTACCTTAGTGCACAAAACACTGCAATACCCTCCTCTTGGGGATTATTTATAGGTAGTTTTCCAGGTGCTAATAACCAGTGGTCAGGCTTTGGTGGTATAGGCATTTATCCGATGGATACTTTTGGATGGGGTAATACGATATGGTATCGCCCGAGCCAACAATGTATAATGAATTTGCCATGGGATAATATATTTTGCCTTGTTTGTGCAGAACATCTTGTAAGATGGTTTGCCGAAGGAAGAGAGGATAGTACACGAATTCGTAGCTATGCTTATGCTGGCAGTTGCAAATATTCAATAACCATAAGTGATTATGTAACATCTATCGGACAGTACGCTTTTATTGGAGCAGCTAATTTACATACAATTATAAATCATGCGGTTACACCACAAAACCTTAGAAATGCAAACGGAACACTAAATGAACTAATTTTTGCAGGTTTTCCTAACATAAACAGTCTTACAGTAGTCATACCCTTTGGCACATTTGCAGTTTATTACTTAGCTGGCTGGGGAGGCTTTAATTTGGTTGAAGCTAGCCCTAATGGTTTAATAAGACAAGGCAATACGGTAACAGGCTTTAATGCTCCTGCTAACTTTAATGGTCATATACAAATTCCGCATGGTGTTACTGCGATAGGCAATTCTGCACTTACTAACCCTAATATAAGAAGCGTAATTTTGCCCGCTACTCTTACTACAATCGGAGCTTACGCTTTTGCTAATTCTGGTATTACGAGTATGTTTATACCTAGAAATGCAATAACAGTTAATAGCAATGCGTTTAATGGAATAGCAAATTTAGCAGCTATTTCAGTATCACCTAATAATCAATCATTTGCCAGTCAAAATGGAATTTTATATAATAATTCCTTAACTCAGTTTATTCATATTCCTGCTAGGTTAAGTGGGCACATTAGAATACTCGATAGCATTACAGAAATTCCTAATTTTGCTTTTACTAACCGAGTAGGAATAACGGGAATTGATTTACATAACGGCTTGACTAGCATCGGCGATTCTGCTTTTATGAATACAGGGATTACAAGTGTGCAGTTGCCTTTTAGTGTTACTTCTATAGGTAGTAATGCCTTTAGTGGTACTAATGCAATGATATACATAGCAAGTAATGCTACAAGCATACCAAACTATTTATTTTATGGCACGGGGGCTAGTAGAGTTACAATTCCAACATCTATTGTATCAAGGACAAGCTCTATTGCTCCTAAAGCATTTGATGCTTACACAACTGTGTATATTGCAGAGAGGTCTAATATTATAGCGGAGAGGCTTTTTGAGGGCACTATAGTTAGAAGGATTGTATTTACTCAATGTATTTTTAATAATTGGAATCTTTCTATAGGCTTTAATGCTTTTGCAACAAGTAATGAAGAAACTACTGTTTATATTGTACTAGTAGGTGTTTCAGTTATAAGAAATTCTCATTTTGCTAATACTGGACTTAGAAATGTTGTAATTGCCGAAGGTGTTGTAACTATTGAGGATAGAGCATTTGAAAATAATGCTATACGCTCTGTTATAATCCCTGATAGTGTTACTCATATTGGCTCGTGGGCATTTTCTAATAATAATTTAGAGTCTATTATTATACCTAACAGCGTTACTCATATTGGTATACATGCGTTTGAAAATAATAATCTGGAGTCCGTAACATTATCAAATAATATTACTCGTATAAATGGATGGGTATTTCGTAACAATAATTTACAATCTATAATCATCCCTTACGGTGTTATGGAAATTGGTGGTTGGGCATTTACTGGTAATAATCTAGAATCTATTACCGTTTCTAGTAGTGTTACTCAAATCGATGGTTTCGCTTTTTCCAATAATTTTAATTTAAGCACTGTTACTATAGAACAAACAGTTGGAAATCCTATTTTGTTAGGACTTCAAGCATTTAATGGCACTAACATAGAGAGAATTTATTTTTCTAATTGGAATATGATGTATGCTTATCGGCAAGACCCAAATTGGAGAGCTGCTTTTACAGTTAGTGGTGTTTTTAGGGATTATATATTTATAGGTCCTACATGCAGTTGTGTATCCTTTTTTATTACGGAATTATTGGTGGATCATTGGTTGATGCGAGTTGGGGATGGATTTACAGTACAGAATATGTGGATACCATTAAAGATTCGTTTAGATACTAATGGCAATAACTTTTTAGGCAGTGGTTATATATTTATGAGTATTAACGATAGTGAGTGGGTTATGCTAGCAAACGGTACAATAGAAGAATTATCTGAGGGATTTCTTTTTTGGATGTTTAATTTATTGTTTGATTTTATTGATATTGACAATATAGAAGAGCCTTTAGAGATAAGATTTAAGGTAGTTGGTAGCACTAACCGTGGCGATTTTGAATTTATTCGCAGTATAAATTTTGTTTATTCCTCTCCCTCTTCATCATTTGTTGCAGAGGTGTTGATAAACGGCTCTTCTTTTAGTGTATGTGATGGTGTTGTTATGTGGGATTTATATGCAAGTGTTGTTATTAGATTAGCTAACCCTTGGTTTGAATTTGGTGGCGGTGGTGGAATTTACATGAGTGTTAATGACAGTGAATGGTTATATTTAACAGGCGGTACAGCAAATACTTTACTCTATGGTTTTCATTTTTCGTCTTTTAGAGAATTATTTGCATTAGTTGGTGTTTATGATTTTGAACAAAAACATCTAATTAAATTTAGAATAGTAGGTGGTAGTAGTTACGGTAACTTTAATTTAGTAAGAACAATATACTTTTGTCAAGCTAGTAATTATTCAACTTTGCCTTTTGATGTTAATATTATATTGCGAATAAATGGGGAAGAAGTAGAGGATGGATTTGTGTTAAACTGCTTAAATTCTAGTGTTTTTATTCAGCTTTATAGTAGCGAACACTTTAGTTCGGGTGGAAGCGGTATTTCTGTAAATATTAGCAGTGGCGAATGGATACATGTAGCCAGTGGTTCATCGCTAATTGTTTCAGAAGGATTTTATATTTCTTCTTTATGGGATTTAGTTGGCAATAACACCTATTATTTAATGCAATCACAGCAAATAAAAATTAGAATATCTGGTGGCAATAGCTTAGGTGCATTTGCTATTACACGCATTATCTATTTTTGTCCTGTTGGGTAATAAGAAATATAAATAAAAAAACAACAATACTTAAAGTAAGTAGTTAATTTTTATTAACTTGCTATCTTTTTTGTTTTACCCACTCTCTTACCCGCATGGGATTATCTACATCATAACATTATAAATTTCTTTTCGGATTATCTGTTTGACAAAGCAGATAGTCTATTGAACAACTAAAAAAATCAGCAAGTAGGATTAAGTTTTTATATTCTGGAATGCGTTTGCTGTTTTCGGATTCGTAATGCTCATAAGACCTTGAGCCTATTTTCAATATTTTAATAATTTCCCGTTGAGATAATCCTGCTTTTGTTCGTAGAGTTCTAAGTCTATCAACAAATTTCTCTTTTATCATATATATAATAATAACCGACATAAAATATTTTATACTCTTAGAACTAAGTATATAATAACACTTGATTAGGTTAGGAAAGATTAGAAAATATGTTTACAAATGATTTTTTCTATAGTATCATGATGTCAAATAAATCCGTCCAATAGTACGGAATATAGTAGGAGGGTTTTTAATTTATATGTATAAAAAACTAATAACCATAGCTGTTTCAGTAATTATGCTGTTTAGCATTGTGGCTTTTACTGCTTGCGATACTACAAATGCTGATTTGTTAGCTAGGATTGAAGCCCTAGAGCAAGAAAGGCAAGTAATAGCACTTTAACTCAGCGTATTGAAGCGTTAGAGGCTCAAAATGAGATTTTGCAAGGCATAATTGATGACTTGCAGAATGGTGCGACTCATAATGAGGCACAAATAGAGTTATTGCAAGAGCAGATTGAAGCGTTGCAAGACTTTGTAGATGAGTTAATAGAGCAGATTGACGAGTTGATAGAAAGTGTGGATTATGATAATACAAACTTATTAGCGTTGATTGAAACACTGCAAAGGCAGGTTGAAGGGTTGCAAGAAATGGTTGAACGATTAGAAAAAGAAGTAGAGTTTTTGACTAGCACAATCAATATGTCCGATATGGTTATAGAAAATGCATATGGCGAGCAATGGGATATGGGCAGAATTCGTTATGCTGGATTAGAAGTTTCTATAGATATTCCTCAAAGAGTTGTTTCAAGAGGTAGCCCTACTAATCTCGTTACCTTTTCTATAAGGATGACCACTACAAATACAACAGACGAAACGATAAAATTTCTTGCAGATTACCTTTCTGCCTTAAGGGGTGTATCAATTGCTCATATTAAATTACAATCAAATTCAAATATTAGAGTTAGTTGTCGTAGCATTTATGCAGTACTCCCAAGTACTGTTCTTTTTGTCATTCAAAGTGAAGAAAGTATAAAATTTACCTATGAAGTTATATCTTTATTAGGCTATTGTTTATATACAAATACAGATATGTTTCTTCCTAGCGGTATATACGATATTTATTTTAGAAACGGTATAGTATTTAGAAATGCTATTAAAATTATATAAAACAAAAACAAAAAATTAAAACAGGAGAAAATCTAATGAAAAACTTAACTCACAACAAAAAAAGAACAAAATTAACAATTATAGTATGTGGAATTTTATTTACTTTAATACTGGCCGTAAGTCTAATATCACTTACGACAACTACGGCAGCTGCCTCTACTTATAACACTAATACATATTCAACTAGGAGAATTTAATTTATGACAAAAAAACTTATAACACTAATCGTTTCGATAATTATGCTGTTTAGCATTGTAGCTTTTACTGCTTGCGATACTACAAATGCCGATTTGTTGGCTAGAATAGAAGCCTTAGAGCAAGAAAGGCAAGTAATAGCAACTTTAACTCAGCGTATTGAAGCGTTAGAGGCTCAAAACAAAATTTTACAAGGAATAATCGACGACTTGCAGAATGGGGCTGTTTATAGCGAAAAGCAAATAGAGTTATTGCAAGATCAAATTGAAGCGTTGCAAGACTTTGTAGAGGAGTTAATAGAGCAGATTGAAGACTTAATAGAAAGTGCAGATTATATAAACGCTAATTTGTTAGCACTTATTGAAGCATTGCAAGGGCAGGTTGAGGGGTTGCAAGAAACTGTTGAACGATTAGAAAAAGAAGTAAAGTTTTTGACTAGCACAATAAATATGCCTGATATGGTTATAGAAAACGCATACGGTGTAAACCGATATGGTCAAAGTTGGGATATAGGTAGGAATTCTTTTGCAGGACTAGAAGTTTCTATATATATTCCGCAAAGAGTTATAAGGACCAGTCCGCAAGGTTTTTTTAATGTTGGTGTTTCCGATATTAGCTCTTTTAGAATAATAGCAACTGTAACAAATATTTCAAACGAACCTAGAAGAATGGTAGGTACAGGAAGATTTATATCCATTGCTTATATGACATCGCAATTAGTACCTGATGCATATATTTGGAGTTTTGATTTTGGTTCAGGCATGCCAATTCGTTATCCAATCTTTTATCTTGAACCGGGCGAAAGTCTAGAAGATATATTTAATATTAGAAATTTATGGAATTTATATGAGGATATTGGTGGTGGTTTATTGCAAATAAAACTTCCTGAAGGCTTATATGACATCTATTTTTCGAACGGTATAGTATTTAGAAACGCTTTTAAGATTATATAAAACAAATAATTAAAACAGGAGAAAATCTAATGAAAAACTTAACTCACAACAAAAAAAGAACAAAATTAACAATTATACTAGGCGGTTTATTGCTTGCTTTAATGCTAACCGTAAGCCTAATATCGCTTACGGCCGATACAGCTTATGCGTCTACTTACGACACTAATTACTTATCTAAAATACGCATAGATATAGATAATGGCGAAAGAGTTATAGGTAACCTAAATCACTTTAGAGCAGAAATTGACCAATTAGAGGTAGAAAATATAGAGGTAATAGTTCGCTTTGATTTTAACTTTAGCGATACACCAACACATAGAGATTTTTTGCTAGAGCGAGATACTTTAGTTACGCAAGCTGATGTAGATGATTTTAGACAACGACTAGCGACTGCCTCTTTTAGCTTTCACTACAATATGCTTAGCAACTATCTACAAGATATAAGCTTTACAGCAGAGGTAGAAAAAATAAACTTTAGCCCCTTTGTGCGTATAGGTGCTAGCTGTATAGAGATTTTATATAACGACATATATGCGTTTGCAAAAAGCAGAGCCGTTTATAGCGTAAGTGTATCCTTACACTATAAAGAAGAAAATTCAACAGAAAAACAAGAGGAGGATTTTTCACCATTTAATGTGCCACTACATATGGAGATCCCTAATGAAACACAGGTGTTAGAGGAAATTGGCGGTACAAATATAGTAGGTAACAGCTTATACACAGGAAGTGGTGTAAGAGTAGGAGTTAGAGGGGCTATGGATAGAAATTCTAATCTTTATTATGTCGGTTATAATTTATTTAATAATGTTGTAAACAGATTACAAGGGCCAAGAGTAATACACTCACATGCTGTTGGTGTATGTGCTACTATAAGATTTGTTGCTCCCGATACACAGCTTTTTGTTTCTGACACTACTTTTAAATCCTTATTTCTTGGTGGCGGACCGCCAATAGCTGTATCGGATTTAAGCTGGTTTATAGAAAATAGAGTTTCTGTTATAAATAACAGTGAGGGTGTTCCTCCGGGACGCCCCGGAACAAGACAAGATTCTGAATTTTTTGATTACCAAATATATACGCATTTTTTAAATGTAGTAGTGGCTGCCGGAAATGAGGAAAACACTCCTGAACGATATGTTATGTCTCCGGCAAATGCAAGAAATGTAATATCTGTTACAGGAACTGATTTTTTATGGAATAGGATAACAGGGGAAATATGGAGAACACATTCAACAAGGGCATCATATAGAAGCTTTACGGGAGAAGATATAACCAAGCCTACATTAGCAGCTCCTTATACTATAAGAATACCAGTTTCTACTTCGCTAACTAGTTCCACATTAAGAACTTTGCTGGGCACTAGTTATTCTGCTCCGCTAGTTACAGGTGCGTTAGCATTATTATTTGAGCAACGCCCATATTTAAGCGTATTCCCAGAGCGTGTTTTATCTATGCTAGAGAGTAGTGCAGACCATACTGTAACCAATGATTTTGTCAATATTCCAGCTAGAGGTAACCGTTGTGAGAGATTAGGCTCTGGGGTGCTTAATATAGAGGGATTACTTAATCATTTTACTTCGGAGTCGTTTTTAGTAGAGAATAATAATCGTCAAGGACAAAATATCGCCGAGAGATTTGTTCAATTATCAGCGGGACAAGCTTTTCATGCAAACATATACTGGCTTGGGCGATTTTCGCAGGTAGGCGGAGATAGGTTTGTAACTAATTATGACTTGCATTTGTATAATGCCAATAATGTAAGAGTTATGCAATCTAATTCGACAACCTCATTTTCGGAAATTATAAGATATACTCCCACAACATCAGGTACATATATTTTGAGGATTTTTCAATTAGGGGCATTTAACGGACTTTATAATGACCTTATAGGACTATCGCATAATGGCGAGGTAATTCCAGCACCACCTATATCACCTTATTTTGATTTTACTATTATCCCTAACACAACAAATGTAGAGATTAGGGCTAGAGATGGTGTTATACTAGACGGCAGGGTTGAAATTCCGTCTACTGTTGTTATTGATGGAATTCTACATACTGTTACATATATTGCGGCTAACGGCTTTAGTGGACAAGGTTTTTACGAAATAGTTATTCCAAATACTATTTGACAGAATTTGTGATTTTTAATATAATATGTATATACATAAATCTTTAGAGGGTTTTATAATTATGAAAAAAAGAATTATTAGTTTTGCCATTGTATTTTTGATGGCTTTTACAGTTGTAAGCTTTTTGGCTTGCGATGTTGAAAGGTTGGATTGTAGTCCGCCTAGCAGTAGCATTTGCAGTTACGAACTTGCCGATATTTTGGCTAGAATTAAAGAGTTAGAAGCAGAAAACGCTAGGATTTTAGCTGAATTAGCTAGAATTGAAGCGTTAGAGAAACGCATAGAGGCGTTAGAGGCTCAAAATAATGAGCTGTTGCAAGTGATTTATGATTTGACTAATGCCTTAGCTGATAGCGAAGGCGATGTTGAGATTTTGCAAGAGCAATTAGATGCCTTGCAAAAATTGGTAGACGGCTTGTTAGAGCAGATTAACGATTTAGAGTATGAATTGGAGTACGCTAACGAGGCTAATAAGGGATTGCTAGGGCTATTAAACGCACTGCAAAAACAGGTTGAGGGTTTGCAGGAAATGATTGAAAGGTTAGAACGAGAAGTAAACGGATATTGGATTTATGACATCACCGCAGAAGATTTTTCGCTTACAATTACGCCAACTCGAGAGTTTTTTTATCAAGGAGAGGATATATTTATTTATGCAACATTCAAAAATTTATCTGGGAGAACATTGTATATTTGGCATGGTTTTTCTTTATTTTCTAATACTTTTATACAAATAGGCACATACCGCTGTGAAAGACTTACTTCTTCTGTATTAAGATATACTGTGCTTGCACCAAATGAAACAGTGAATAGTAAAGTGCTTTTTTATAATAGTAGATTGCTACGAGGTGAACATAAAGTAACGGCTGATTTGCCATTTCGCATCACAAGAGATGATAGGAGATTTTCTCTAACGCAAATATGGCAAGATATTAGAGTAGTAGCAAATCCAATTACTATAAACATTGTAATGTCGCCAGAGGTAGACAAAGTATACACAAGATTGTTAGCTAGTCTTGATGTATTAGAGCCACAAGTTAGAGAATTGCGAAGTATAATAGATAATTTACTTTATAAATATGTATGTGAAATGTATTTTGATTTGTTGTTGAGAATTTCAAATATAGAAGGTCATATTTCTTCTATTCGATTGACACTTGAAATACTAACAATCCTTACAGACGCAGAGTTATTTGGAATAATATATAATTTACAATATTATCATATTCCAATCATACATTATGAAATTGAACAATTGAAACAACTTTTATTATAAATTAACTACTTACTTAGGAGAAAAATATGAAAATAAAAACAAAAAAAGTTCTATTTATAGCGGTGCTTTTTATAAGCATACTAATGTTGCTTGCATTTACTTTTGTGAGCGAAATAATTTATGGACATCAAGAAAATAATTTAGAAATAGATGTTGCTCCTTTAGATATATACTATATAAATATAGAAAACAGTATGTCTATAGTTGGCGATGTTTTAAGTAATTATCGAACTGAAGCAATTGAAACTAGAGCCAATATAAACTCTAATAGTGTTGTAGTATATAATGATGCTTTTGCAGGAGTATGGTATTGTTATGACGGCAGATTAAATATAGGGATAACTGATATGACAGAAAAGCGAAGTGAACATCCCGATGTTGTTTATCAAATTAGGCAATTTTCGCATAATTTCTTGTTAGAAATACATAGTGCAATAGCTAATCTAATGCCTAATTATTCGGTATTTGGAGTGGGTATTGCTCCACAATATAACAGAATAGAAATAAGTTTGTCGGATGCACAATTTATCTCCTGTATTATTAGACACCTTTATGGGTTATCATTATTTATAGAAGAAGCAATAAAGTTTACTATTGAAGAAAAATCATTATTTCAAAGTGCAGCTACAAGTATTCATGGTGGTACAGAAATAAGAGGGGGAGGCAGTGTTGGCACTATTTCAGCTAAAGCGATTTGTAATGTAGCTTATCGACAAGGAATAATAAGAAAAGGTATTATAACTAATGCACATGTTGCAACAGCTGGTGCGGTTATGAGGTGCGGTTCAACAAATACAATAATAGGAACAAGGGAACAATATTTGCATGGTGGATTGGCAGATGCAACTTTTGTGCCGTTTGATAATCAAGATATTTGGGAGTTTACATCATCTGCGGCTTATTTTATGCATCCAAACCCATATGTTGAAGACCCTTGGATTAACCGTCCGATTAATCCTAATTGGAATATCGTACCCACAACTTATCAAGTAGCAAACAGACATGAAATTATCGCTGGTCTTAGAATAGTGCAGTTTGGGAATGTAACTGGTAAAACAACAGGCATAATTAGTCATATAAATCAAAGTATTCGTGTTGAAGGACGCTCATTCTACGACCAAATTCAAATTACTACTCCTTCATACTTTGGAGACAGTGGTTCTCCTGTTTTTGCACAACTGAATGGCAAATATGTATTAGTAGCTACTCTTTTTGCAGGCGGAGGATTATTAAGCGGAGGTATGGCAAGTAAAATAACTAATATTACTAGTGAATTAGATGTAACGATTATAGCTGATGTTGAAAATATTGCAGATTCAATATTTATTACAAATGAACTATATGATGGCAGTATTGAAATTGTAGGGCTTAAACCACGATGTGAAGTTTTCCCACTATTAGATAGACTGCATATTCCGTCCGAAATAAACATTGATGGTATTATTAGAACGATTACAAGCATTGCTATTGGGGCATTCGAAGGGCGAAATGATTTTTCGCAAATTACAATTCCAGCGACTATAAGTAGTATAGGCAACAATGCATTGGTACAAATGCTATGATACATTTAGCAAACGGCATTACAAGCATACCAAACCATTTATTTTATGGCACAGGTGCTAGTAGAGTTACAATTCCGTCATCTGTTGTTTCAATAGTTAATTCTATCGCTCCTAATTCGTTTGATGGTTATACTACCGTATATATTGCGGAGGGAGTTACGAGTATAGCACAGAATCTTTTTGCGGGCACTAATGTTAGTAGTATTGTAGCTCCTGCATCTATTATGATAACAGGTTTTATTGGCACTAATGCTTTTGCAACTAATAATGTAAATACTACTGTACATATTGCAAGAAATACGCAGATTATAGGATTTAATCGTTTTGCTAATACAGGACTAAGAAATATTGTAATCCCTGATAGCGTTATAAATATTCAATTTGGAGCATTTAGTAACAATCCTAATTTGAGAACTGTTACTATAGATCAGGAAACAGGAGTTCCTATTATGCTGACACTAGGTGCATTTAATAATACTAATGTACAAAGAATTTATCTACCTAACTGGGATATGGTAGATGCTTATCGGCAAGACCCCTACTGGATAAGCAATTTTTCAAGTCATATTCATGGACAGCTAGTTTTTAGATACTATATTTTTACAGCTCCAGCACCACCTATATCACCTTATTTTGATTTTACTATTATCCCTAACACAACAAATGTAGAGATTAGGGCTAGGGATGGTGTTATATTAGATGGCAGGGTTGAAATTCCGTCTACTGTTGTTCTTGATGGAATTCTACGTACTATTACATATATTGCGGCTAACGGCTTTAGTGGACAAGGTTTTTACGAAATAGTTATTCCAAATACTATTGTAAAGATTGGCAATAATGCTTTTGCACACAGCTGGTTGCAAAGAATTACTTTTCAGCAAGGCAGTCAGCTACAAGTTATTGGCGACTATGCTTTTGCGTATTCGTCTATAACCCGCTTTTCTATTAGTGCGATTTTGTATGAAATTGGTGTTGGTGCGTTTAGAAACACTAACAGACTTATTGAAATAAGTGTTTTTGGGGTTAGATACATACGGCGTTATGCGTTTGCAAACTCTAATCTAACAACTTTTAGTATGAGAGATACTCATTCGTTGTTATTGCAATATATAGGAGTTGGAGCTTTTGAAAATTCTAGAAATTTTCGTACTTTCGCAAATTTGCGTGTCGCCTCTAGCCTTACTGTAATTCCCGACCGAGTATTTTACAATACGGCACTTACTAATGTCGAATACTTGTATTTGTTGCCACACACTATAACTCATATAGGCAATAGTGCTTTTTATGGAACCAATTTAACAAGAGTTGTTTTGCCGTATAGTTTAGAGAGTGTAGGTGAAAATGCTTTTAGAAATTCCGCTACACTACGAGAGGTTGTTGTTCATAGACCAGTTAGCATGGGTTTAACGGAATTAGGTGCAAACGCATTCATAGGTACAGCAGTAGCAGCTACCTCTAATAGCATTATTGTTTCTATATGTAGTTTAGGTGCTTATAGATTGGCTAACAACTGGAGTAGCTTAGCATCTAGAATGACTACCCTTAATTATAATCCGAATAACTTGTTTTTTGATATTGCTGCGGATAATTATTCTTATACAACGGGATATATTCATTTTCCACATGGTGGAAGTCGTGTTATAAACTTAAATATAGCAGGACCTGTAAGGACGATATATGTGTATGGAAGTCATTGGAATGTGGTTTTATCTAAGCTGTTTATGGGCGGCTGGTCCGAGCAGCATAGAATAGATGTAAGACACGGCGGGAGTGTGGCTAGTAGAAGTTCTTCTTCAACAATGCCTCATTTTGTAGCGAGTGGACCTGCAGGTAGTTGGATTAGATTAAGAATAGAAAAGAGTCCTTATGTCTCAATTTATTCGTGTGATACAACTTCATTTACAGTTTCTAGGCACGAAGAAGGTGTACAAGAATTTCGTTTTAGATTAGTAGATAGTTTTGCTTTATTTTATTTTTTTGGGAATTGGGGTTCGTTTTCTGTGATTACTGATAGAGGTGCTCCTTTATATAGCTTAAATCTTGGGCAAAGTGTAGTTATAGGCAATCCTAATTCTGAATTCTTTGATAGTAGTAGTATGATAGCCGGTGAGTTTGTAAGAATAAGAATTCATTCCTCAGGCTCTCAGGGCGGAATGATGTTAATAACACCCAACAGTATTTG
Organism: Defluviitaleaceae bacterium; assembly: GCA_009780765.1. GTDB lineage: Bacteria > Bacillota > Clostridia > Lachnospirales > UBA5962 > WQZK01. The sequence goes on along the minus strand of WQZK01000002.1, from coordinate 15,109 downwards.
ATAGCAAATCTGATTTTACATATAAGGAGTATTGTAAAGATAAAAAACTTTACAATACTTTACACAGTCTTTACAAAGCCTTGCAGACTTATTGCAAGGCTTTTTTGTATACTTAAACAGTAAGTAAAATTTTTGCTTACGCATATTTTTTGTAAAAACAAAAAATTAAGGAGTTTGAAAGTTAAGTAAGAAGAGATTACTTAACAAAACAAAAACAACATAATGAAAAAATTAACAAAATTATTTCTACTAATGGTAGTAATTATCGTTAGTATAGTAGCGGTATTAGGCTTTACGGCTTGTGCCAACGATGTAATTGATATGCAAATCATTGCCGTATCAAGAGAAAGTGGTTCCGGAACAAGAAGCCAATGGGATTCTTCTATCCACAATAATCTAGATGGTGGAGCTAGAGTCACATTGGCAAGCTGGTTAGCACAACCAGGCAACTCACAATTAGCAGGCGAAATGCAAAACGGTCAACCGGGCGTAGTAACAAGAATTAGATCTCAACGCAATGCAATCGGTTATGCGTCATTATCTGCTGTAGAAAATGACAGTAATTTAAGAGTTCTTAATATTGGTGGCTTTGCTCCGGGAGCGACAGGATATCCGACGGCTTTAGCTAGAGACTATGTTATTCTGACTTACGAAAATGTGGATTTATTGCCTATTAGCCAACTATTTTTAGATTTTATTCAATCTACTCAAGGTCAAGCGATTGTAGAAGGTGAAGGCTATGATTTTAGCGTATCTAATCCGATACCATTTACAGCCCCTACTTCTAGGCCTAGTGGTCAAACAGGACCTGTTCAAGTTAGAGGTTCTACATCGGTTGAGCCTGTTATGCAAGAACTTATCGACGGCTTCGTTGCGGCAGTTTCTTGGGCTGTAGTAGGAGACTTTGATTTTCAGGCAGGTGGTAGCGGTCAGGGAGTTACAGCCGGTAGCGGAGGTACAATCCAAGGCTCTGAACCTAATAGAACAATCGGTATGAGTTCTAACGCAGCACATATAGATACTGCTAATGCCAGTACATTCTTTTTAGCACAGGATACTATGGCTGTTATTGTACATAGAGACAATCCGTTAACTAACATCACTATGGAACAATTATTTGCTATTTATACCGGTGCGGCTACAGCTTGGAGAGATATTATCGAAGCTTAAAATTACATCATTATTATCCTTAACTTAAAGTTTTATATATAGTTTGAAACCTCATCTTTAGGATATTAAGATAAGTGCAAAATGTGTATGGTTATGTTTACCATACGCATTTTGTAGAATTATTTATGGATATTTTAGATAAAAATCAAAATATAGAAACTAATTTAAATGCTAGGAAAATAAGCAGAATATTTTTTCTTGCCGTACTTGGTTTTTTGCCTCCGCTATTAATAATGGCGTATATCAAGATAAAAAGACATAAAGAAAATAGTAATGCTAGTTCTTTATTAGATTTTGCAAAATCAAATGATAAGAGATTATTGATAGCTTTGTGGTTTACAATAGTTTGGACTTGTGTTTTAGCTTCAACCATATCAGCATTTGTGGTCTATTTTATTGCCGGATGGTTTGGTTTTCCGTTTATTTTAGCATTTATTATAGCTACAGTGCTAGCTGTAGCTATAAATGTACTAACTTTAGTAGCTGTATTTGACAAAGAATTATCTTTTAAGATAGGTTTTCTAGTATCGGCAATAGTTGCGATAGTTGCCGTATTTGCTATATTTTTCTTTTTGATATTGGAAGGAATGCCGGCAATACGGGATGTAGGATTTTTCCGTTTTATTTTTGGTAGAACTTGGAGGCATGATCCGAATAATCCGGCTGTATGGGGGCACGACCCAACCTATGGAGGTGCTAGAAGCGTATATAATATACTTCCTATGGTAGTAGGCACCATAGTGGCAGCAATTGGTGCACTTGTAATAGGTGGCGGACTTGGTGTGCTTACAGCTATATGTATAGTTTGGTTTTGTCCTAAAAGATTAAAACCGTTTGTTTCGCAGGCTATTACACTGCTGGCAGGAATTCCATCAGTTATATTCGGATTTTTTGGCATGCAGGTGCTTTTGCCACTCTTAGGCAATATAAGTCCTACGGGCAATGGTTCAGGACCTCTTGCCGTAGCGATAGTTTTAGGAATGATGATACTCCCTACGGTTGTTGCTATTTCTAAAAATAGTATAGAAGCAGTTAATCAATCATATTACGAAGCTGGGGTTGCGTTAGGTGCAAGCAAAGAAAGAACAGTTTTTAAAGCAGTGGTACCGGCAGCAAAATCGGGGATATTAGCATCACTTATTTTAGGCATTGGTAGAGCTGTTGGAGAAACTATGGCAGTTATTATGGTTGCCGGTAATGTAGCTGTTATGCCTGACGGATTATTTCAGCCGTTTCGTACGCTAACGGTAAACATTGTATTTGAAATGGCTTATTCAGAACCCGGCTCGCTTCATCAAGGAGCACTTGTAGGTACGGGTGTTGTACTATTGGGGTTTGTGCTTATTATAAATATTGTTTTTAATTTTATCAAAAGAAATAATAATTCTAACAAAGAATCTATTATAATTCCAACGATAAAGCGTATTGTGTGTAAGCCGTTTGTACTAGTTTGTTCTAAGGTTTTTAAAAATAATACAACTAAAGCAGATAATAGCGATATAATAGATATTGTAAAAAAAGATTTTAATTTTGAGTCGGCAATATCTACATCATTGCTTACAAGATTCATAAATGTGTTGCCCAAAATAACTAAGATAATATCGTTTATAATGCTTGGATTTTCATTATTTTTCTTGGGGTCTATAATTCTTTATGTGCTTATAAACGGTTTAGGACATATAAATTGGGGATTACTTACCGGAGATTTTACAGGCTTTGGCAGAAATCACCCGGTAACACTTAGACCTGCTATAATAACAACTCTTATGTATATCTTGCTAACAAGTGTGATAGCCTTTCCACTAGGAATTCTAACAGCAGTTTTTTTACAGGAATATACAAAAAGAGGTAGTAAAGTAGCTAAGATTATAGAATTGGCAGTAGAAACACTTGCTGGCACCCCGTCTATCGTATATGGATTGTTTGGCATGATTTTATTTGTTACTATTTTAGGATTGGGGCTTTCTATTACATCCGGTTCTATTGTAGTAGCACTAATGACACTTCCGCTTACAGTTAGAGCAACACAGGAAGGACTAAAATCAGTACCTGATACATATAGAGAAGGTTCTTATGCTTTAGGGGCGGGCAAAGTCAGAACAATTTTCCGTGTTGTTATTCCTTCGGCACTTCCTAGCATAGTTACAATGATTATACTGGGTGTAGGTAGAATGGTAGCCGAAACGGCAAGTTTAATGTTTACAATGGGATCTAGTTTAGGTCCAGATCCTGTTGGTTATGCTTCGTCAGGTACAACATTAGCAGTAGCTTTTTATGCTTTAGTTAGAACGCCTGGGCGTGAGAATGAAGCGTTTGCCGCAGCAAGTATATTGATTTTAATAGTGTTAGTTTTAAATATAGGAGCTACACTGATAGCAAGTTTTCTTAAAAAGAAAACTATAGCAAGTTAAAAATTGATAACTTACTCAAAGCGAGCTATAATAGTTTACGCATATACAAATTGGAGAAAATAATGAAAGAGAAAGATATAATAATCAAGGCAAGAGATGTCGATTTATATTACGGCGAATTTCAAGCTTTAAAAAAAATCAATATGGATATTTTAGAGCATGAGATTACTGCTTTTATTGGTCCTAGCGGCTGCGGTAAGACTACGCTACTAAAGTGTTTTAACCGTATGGTGGATTTAGTCGAGGGTTGTCGTGTAGAGGGAAGCATAAATATAGACGGCATTGAGTTGTTTGATGCTCCTCAAGAAATAATAGATATCAATAATGCGGTGCAAGATAAATCTAATATAGAAACTAACCTCAAAAGATCTCCAAAAGAGAAAAAACAAAAACTCAATATAAACAAATTGCGAAAAGATGTCGGTATGGTTTTTCAAAAACCAAATGTATTTCCTATGAGCATTTATGATAATATTGCTTTTGGACCCAGAACTCATGGCATAAGAAAAAAGGCATTTTTGGATAAAGTTGTAAACGAAAGTTTAGTACAAGCAGGGCTTTGGGAAGAGGTAAAAGATAAGCTAAATAAATCGGGACTTCAATTATCAGGCGGTCAACAACAAAGACTTTGTATAGCAAGAGCACTTGCTGTTAAGCCCAAAATCCTACTTATGGACGAACCCACTTCAGCCTTAGATCCAATTAGTACGGGTATTATAGAGGAATTATGCGAAAATCTTAAAAAGCAATATACGATAGTAATTGTTACGCATAATATGCAACAAGCAACAAGGATAAGTGATAAAACAGCATTTTTCTTACTTGGCGAAATGTTAGAGTTTGCACCAACTGAGGAGCTATTCTCTAATCCTAAAAACGAAAAATGTGAAAATTATATTACAGGGAGGTTTGGGTAGTTAGTTGGAACTGTAATGAAATATATGACCATCTATACGACATAAAAGCCACTAGTGGCACGACAAAAAAATGCTTAGAAATAAATTTCAAAAAGAAATAGAAGCTCTTAATTTAGAGCTTACCAAAATGGCTGCTTTAATCGAAAAAATAATAAGTGATAGTACCGAGGCACTAGTAAAGCAAGATAACGCTTTGTGTGAGCAAGTTATAGCACAAAGAAACGATATAAAGGTTATTAGGGCAGAGATAGAATCTAGGGCACTTAAAATAATTTTAATGCAGCAGCCTGTAGCCGGTGATTTGAGAAAAATATCAACGGCTCTAAAAATGATAACGGATCTCGAGCGAATTGCCAGTCAAGCTAGGGATATTTGTGAGATAGTTATTCATTTGTGTGAAGAAGATTATCAGCCAAAGCTAGAGATATTGCCGATAATGGGCGAACTTGTTAGACAAATGGTTTACGATTGCGTTAATAGTTTTGTTAAGCAGGATTTAGAGCTAGCTGGCAGAGTAATTGAAGCAGACGATACGGTAGATGGCTTATTTGACAAGTTAAGAAAGAAAATGATAAGATTGATTAAAGATAAGCCAAGCTTTGCAGATCAAGCAATTTATTTTCTTATGGTGGGTAAGCACTTAGAAAAAATTGGCGATCACGCTGAAAATATTGCCGAGTGGGTGATTTATTCTAAAACAGGCAAGCATAAAAATATAAAAATTATTTGATAGTCTTATTGCGATAATAAAAAAATTGAAACTACTAAGTTATTATTATAGCTAGCTACATGAGAGTAAAAAAATGAAAAAACAACTAATCTATACAGCAGAAGATGACGACTCTATAAGAGAATTAATTACCTATGCCATCACAAACGAGGGTTATGATGTAAGGGCTTTTTCAAGTGCAGATACACTTTTACAAGAGTGCGAAAAACTTTTACCCGATTTGATACTCTTAGATATTATGATGGCGGGAACAGATGGTATAAAGGCACTGAAAGACTTTAGGCAAAAGTATAAGTCGGCAAGTACAAGCGTTATTATGCTGACTGCAAAAGCATCTGAGATGAATAAAATAGCAGGATTAGATGCCGGTGCAGATGATTACATTACAAAACCTTTTTCGGTATTAGAACTTATGGCAAGGATTAGGGCAAACTTGCGTAAAAAATCCGCCGTTATAAGTAGTAGTGAAATCATCGTAAATTCTATTGTACTAAATCAAGAATCGAGAGTTGTTTTAGTAGAAAATAAAAAAATTACCCTCACAAATAAAGAATTCGAATTACTAAAATATTTAATGCTTAATGTTGGTAATGTTGTTGAAAGAGACACGCTGCTAAAAGAAATTTGGGGGTATGAGTATTTTGGAGAAACGAGAACTATAGATATTCATATGAAAAACCTTAGAGAAAAGTTAGGCACAAGTGCCGAGGCAATTCAGTCGGTGCGAGGGGTAGGATATATCCTAACGAGAATATAATATCGAAAAATTTGGATAATAAAAAATGAAAACGAAAAAAGATAAAAGTCTAAATAGAGCGATTGCTCTCAAAATTATGCTAGTAGTAGCGACAGCATTATTTGTATCTATTATTGCAATGATTTTTGTTTTAACCGAGGTTAACCATAGAAATGCTAGAACTACAGCCAGAAGTTACCTAGCTGTTTTTGAAAGCTATCTAAATACCAGTAACGATTTTGACAATCTTGTTAGACTGACAGACGGCGATTTAAGAATAACAATTATATCTTTAGATGGCACAGTTTTGGCTGATACTTTAACTAATGACCCTGCTGAATTAGAAAATCGAAGCAATCGTCCTGAAGTAATAGGTGCTATAGCTAACGGGATAGGGCAAGATATGAGAGTCAGTGATACTTTTAGGGTAGCTTTTTTATATATGGCACAAGTTGTTGAAGTGGGCGAAGTTGAGGTAGTGCTACGGGTTGCAATTCCTGTGGCTAACATCAATAATTATTTATGGCCGCTTATCGGTATAATGTTTGGAATGTTTGTTGTTACTATGCTGGCGGTAATGCTCATTTTGCCAAAATTAACCAAAAGCGTTACCGCACCAATATTTATGATTAAGAAAAAATTAGAGGATATCGGTTTAGAGGAAGATAGCTCAATTTTACTAACTAAGCACGACGAAATAAATAAAGTGCTAATAGAGATAGACGAGATTAGTCAAAAACTAAAAGATGCACTGTCGCAAAGTAGAGCAGAAAGACAAAAATTGGATTTAATTTTAGGAAACATAGATCAAGGTATTGTAGCACTGGATAATGAAGGGATTATAATTTCATGCAACAAAATGGCGGAAGAGTTTTTCTGCTTTGAGTATACCGAGCCGATGCAGATAGAAAAAGTTGTACGAAATATTTCTGTGCTGGATAACATTAGGCAAGCTTTAACAAAAAAGAGTTTAATACTCTATGATCATATTAGAGCAAGCGGCGAAATTTTTCAAGTAAGATTTTTACCGATTGCAATTGATAAGATAAGCCTTATTATAGCAGTACAAAATGTAACCGAATTAAGAAAAGTAGCAACAGAAAAGCAAGAGTTTTTTGCTAATGCTAGCCACGAGTTAAATACTCCGCTATCTTCGGTGGTTGGTTATAGCGAAGTGTTGCTTAAGGATAAAAAGTTTAATAAAGCGTTTGTAGAAACTATTCATAAAGAAGCCCTTAGAATGAAGCTACTCATTGAAGATATGTTAAAAATTTCCGAGCTAGAAGAAGACAAAGAGACTATTGATGAGATGATAGCTTTTGACCAGATAATTAGTCAAGTTATAATCGCAGCATTACCGAAAGCAATCAACAAAGATATAAAAATTGTTCAAGATTTAGACGAGTGTGTTATATTAGCTAACAGCGAAAAAATAACAGAAGTTGTAAGTAATCTTATAGATAACGCAATCAAATACACAAACAATGGTGGCGAGATTTTGGTTAAATTGAAAAAAAGTGCAATCGGTGTTACACTAACAGTAAAAGATAGCGGGATAGGCATTCCGCAAAAAGATTTATCCCGTGTATTTGAGCGATTTTATCGTGTAGATAAAAGTCGTATCAAACAAGAGGGTGGTACAGGGCTTGGATTAGCTATTGTAAAACATATTTGCAATTATTATAATGCCTCGATCAAACTTAAAAGCAAAGAAAATCAAGGCACAGAGATTTCAATAACTTTTACAAATAAAGCTTAAAACCTATATAATAAATTAGTTCTTTTTAGATACAAAGTCTCAAGATATAACAAAAAAGCGACATCACAGATGTCGCTTTTTTTGGCGGAGTGGGCTAGTTTCGAACTTTCACCTACATCACTCATGGTGTAAAAGTGGTGTTTTTTAGTGTTAGGGTGAAAAATTGGGGGTAAGTGGAGTTAGAGTTTTTTAAAATATCAATAGCCTCATAAAAATTAAAAACCCAGACAAAATGCAGGTTTCTTAGAAAAATGTTGGCATTATGCCGACAAAACGCTTGCAAAAGGTTTTTTAATCTGCTATACTGATTGTGCGTCAAAATGGAGGTGCACATGAATAATCCAATAGAAAGAAAAATTTATACGGATAGGATAAAAGGATTTTTTAATAAAAGGGATTTAATAAAAGTTATAACTGGTGTGCGAAGAAGCGGCAAATCAGAGATTTTGAAGCTATTAAAGGGTGAAGTCTTAAAAATCACTGACGAGCAGCATATAATATTTGCAAACTTTGAGGAAGCTGAATTTAGCAATATTCTCACATATAAAAAGTTGCATGATTATGTAACTGATAAAATGACAGATGATAAAAGATATTATATTTTCTTAGACGAAATCCAAATGGTTAAGGATTGGGAGAGAGCGGTTAATTCTTTAAGATTAAGAAACACGGATATTTTTGTGACGGGCTCTAATTCTCAATTACTATCTGGAGAACTTGCAACACTAATTGCAGGAAGATATGTGTCTTTTGAAATCAATCCTCTTTCGTATGAGGAGTTTGTTAAATTTAGACAAGAATCGAGAGTGGCTGAAATTGAAGCATTTAACCCCAAAACAAGACTAGATATTGCCGATGATATAAGTAAGAGTAAGCTAGTTGCTATTTCAGTAGTAGATGATTTGGATGAATACATTCAAATTGGCGGCTTTCCTCTATTATCCACAACGCAATTTTCAACAGAGCAAGCAAGACAACTAGTTTTAGACATACATTCCTCTGCTGTCTTAAAAGATGTAGTCGCAAGAAACAAAGTGAAAAATGTTCCATTACTAGAAAAAATTATCGCTTTTGTTTATGATAATGTAGGCAGTCTTATAACGCTTAGAAGGATATCAGACTATCTAAAAAGCAATAGTGGTAGCGGAGATTTAGAGACGATTGGTAATTATATTAGATACCTAGAAAATGCTTGCATTATAAGAAAAGTCTCTCGCTATGATATTAAGGGCAAAGAGCTATTAAAAAGTAACGATAAATATTATCTAGCTGATCATTCACTCCAATATACTATAGGTGGCTTTAAGCGAACTAACTTGCCTGGCATTTTAGAAAACATTGTTTATAACGAGCTTATAAGACGAGGATACAAAGTTTATGTAGGTAAAATGGGCAAAGACGATAATAGAGAAATAGACTTTGTTGCCGAAAAATTAAGCGAAAAAATCTATGTTCAAGTCTGCACAGCATTTTCTAGCAACGAAGTTATAGACAGAGAATTTAATCCTTTATTAGACATTAAGGACAACTACCCAAAATATGTAGTAACCTTAGATAAGTACTGGCAAGAAAATAAAAACGGAGTAGTTGGCATCCACCTAAAAGACTTTTTATTGAAGGAGGTTTTGTAATATGACAAAAGACAAATTGTCTTTATTTTTAAAAGAAATGTATGAAAGCGGAATAGATTCTCGTAGTCAAGTTGCTATGATACATTTATTTGGAATAAGATACTCTAAAGATTTGCAAGTTGATTCTTTAAGCATACACGAGATTGTAAAAAATGCTGGAATTAGTAGTAATTATAGTGTTGAGATAAGTAAAGGAATCAATCTAGCAAATTATGTTGAAGAAGTAGATAAATCTGCTCAAAGTGAGGAAACAGAACTTGAAGAAACCCTTTCTAAGGAAGAGTTGAGCAGCAAGTTAAAAAACATGTATAATTCTGCTTCAGAGGGCGAAGCGGTTACAATGATTCATTTGTTTGGGATTCGCTATGCAAAGCATATAAAGAAAGTAAAGATATCTGCTGCCTCAATTGTTATGGCTGCAGGGTTGCATGACTCATATGCTACTGAAGTTTCAAAAGGGATAAAACTGTCAGGTTTTGTTAAGGAAAAAATCTTTTATAGCATAAGAAAAAGCACTTGGAAAGAGGCTATCACAGCCGCTTTAGAAATAATAGGTGAAGGAAGAGATTTTGATATTGTGCAAACTATTTTAGATTATGATTTTTATGATTTGTCAAATTCAAAGACTCCTGAAAATACTGTTAGAAAGGAGTTGCAAACAATGGCAAGTCGAGATCTCTATTCTCAAGGAACAGATTATCCGACTGTGGAGCCTGCTGGAGGAAAAGGATCTGGCATTTGGAAACTATTAATAAATCAAACTGGAACTTTAGAGAATGCTAATTCAAATTACAAAAAAAGAGAAAAAATAGCTAAGAAGCTACCAAATACAGAGCTTCAAAAAAGAGCTTTAAGTGCAGAACAAAAAACTCCACCTACGCAAAAAGTAACAACAACAGTATATTATCGAGATGCTAATATTGCAGAATATGCTTTTCGCAGAGCCAATGGTATTTGCCAATTATGCAAAAGCAAAGCACCTTTTGATAAGAAAAGTGGAGAGCCATATTTGGAAAGTCATCACATTTGTTGGCTTTCCAAAGGTGGCGAAGACACTATCCAAAATACAGTTGCTCTTTGTGCAAATTGTCATAGAAAAATGCATGTGTTAGATTTAGAAGATGATAAATTAAAATTGCTAGAAATAGCAAAAGAAGTAATGTAGGTTCAACTCGCCTCTGTCATGTAAGGGTTACTGGATGCTTTGTTGAGGGAGTTTGCTTTTTTACTGCTAAAAATCATGCTCTTTTTATCTTGTTTTACCCTGTACAAATCACTAAATTCTCTTTGGAAATATTTTTTGGCTTTTTTGGGATAGGCTTTGAGGTTCGGACAAAAATTGAGCAAAAATCTTGCACCCCCTAGTTTCCAAATCAGTTACACAGTGCTTTAAGCGTGTTTATCAGTCTAACAAAAAAGGCTCTCGATTAAACGAAAGCCAATTTGGCGGAGTGGGGGGGATTTGAACCCCCGCGCCAGTTTTATCCAGCCTACTCCCTTAGCAGGGGAGCCCCTTGAGCCGCTTGGGTACCACTCCAAATATTAAATAGAAAGATTATATTTGCTACAAAGCAATTTTGCGAAGAGAACTAGAGTATAATATCAAAAACATTGAGTCGTGTCAAATGTAATTTTTAATCTTTTCAGGAACGATTTTTACTTTTTTTTAGGATATTTAGGTTAGATAGCATAAAAGATGCTACGGCACCTACAATAAATAGTATCACTGCTACAGCTATACCTAGTGTGTTGGTGGCTGAATAATAGGTTTCAGTTAAGATAAAAATGCTTGCTACCGAGCCTACTAAAAAGCCGATTATTGCTAAATACGAAATTATTCTAAAGCGTTTTAGTAAAAACCTTACTCCAAAAACAGCGACAATAAGCCCTATAGCCACACCTAAAATAAACAGCAATATTATAGGAATATTAGATATTTCAAATTCTGATAAACTAATTGCACTAAGAATAGTTGTATATTGTCCCATTAGAATAAGCATAAGCGCTCCGCTAAGACCTGGCACTATAACGGCTATACCGCTGACTATTCCCGAGATTACTATAATGAGTCCTACTATAAATGATAAATCTTCTCCATTACCATCTGGGGTAGGGGTAAATCTTTGTAGTACCGCAAAGCCTATAACTAACACACATGCTAAAACTATAGGAATTAAGTGCCACAACTCAAATTTATTTAATTTTAGAGGCGAAGTTTCTTTTTGAATATCGTCATTTATTTGCGGGACGCCCAAGAGTGCGTCCCCTACAGTTGTTTCTAAAATTTCATCTTCAACTCTTTCATTCTCAATTTTTTTATTGTGCGTTGTGCGTTGTGCGTTGCGTATTGTATAAACCATCAATACAATCATTGGAATACTGCCCAAAACTAATCCGGCAAACAACGCATAAGTCGGCAATGAAAACCGTTCTAATAAAAAACTTAAAATTTGTGCAAAAGCAAAAATACCCACAAGTACTCCAAGTGCTATAGGCAGTAAAAAAATAATTCCTTTTACAAATTGTTTTTTGCTTTTTATAAGACCTGTAACATTATCTAAAAGTGGCTCGTAAATTCCGCATAAAATGAGCATCGTACCGCTACTAAAGCCAGGCATAATGTTTACAATCCCCACAAGCACTCCCTTAAAGAAGTTTATTATGCTATCCACGATAGTTTTTTTAACGCTTTTTTGCAAAGGTCTTTTTATCCCAACTGCTCTAGTGTTATTCTGCCACAGTTACTACATTTGTATCTTAAATCGCCCTCTGGCTCCATAACACCCTTCTTGCATTCTTTACATACAGCACAAATATTACTATGCCACCTTGCACCAAGCATTAAAGCTAATCCTATCACTATGACTATTCCGCCAAGTGCAGAAACACCACCGTTACCCCACTCTTCATTAAGAATTCCAAATACAATAATTAAGATACCACCGATAATTACCAAAGCACCAATAATATAAACTATAAGAGCCTGCTTTTTTCGCCTAGCTTTATCTTCCTTAATTTTTGCTAAAAGCTCGCATTCGTCTTTATCGCTATCTATAACCTCTGGCTTGTTATCTGTTGCTCTTTTTTCGTGGCAAATGCTATTTCTAATTTGCCAAGTTTCTAATAAATCGCTTAGTTTGTTGATTACCTCTTTTGTTTTTTTGCCAGTTATGTTTATCCATTTACCGCTTGCATCTTTTTCTCTTGTGTTAGCGTACCCACAACAGGTTATTTCTTCGCCACTATCTAAAATAAATTTTATCGCGTGTCTATCCATACGCCAAGTTCCTGATTTTTTATCCAATCTAGTAAAAGTGCGTTCTCTTCCTGTACTTTGGCGCCCCTCTATTATATGAAAATCCTCGTAAAGTTTATAGCGAATTGACACAATTGAAGCTAGTGGGATTTTGTATTTTTTCTTAGGGAAAAACCCAGAATGAAAAACCCCTTTATGTACTAAAACTTCTTGAGTAGCATAATCAACAACTATATTTCTAGCATAAACACGAGCAAAAGTCCACACTATCCCAAAAAGAATTAACGGAATTAAAATGGAAGGCAATACGATGCTTACTAAATCGTCCCACTCGTTAAATATGCTAAAAAACATCAATGTCGCAAGTCCAATAACAAATGCAAACAGACCTATTATTCCCACTATTTCCCGCTTAAACGAGGTACCACAAAGTAGCTTAATTTTAACTTTTTTATTGTTTTTATTTGTCATAAAAATCAAGTCTTCTACAAGTCTCCTAAAAGATTGAAAATCTAATAATTATTTTAACACACTTTTTGTCATTTTGTCAAATTTATTATACAAAAAACAAATTGACTTTTTTGCTATTATCTGCCACAATCAAAGCCATGAGTACAATTTACTTTCCAGAACCATTTAGGATAAAAAGCGTTGAGCCTATTAAAATGCTCACTAAAGAAGAGCGCATTAAAAAAATTAAAGAAGCTGATTATAATGTTTTTAATTTAGACAGCGAAGATGTTTATATCGATTTACTTACAGATAGCGGAACAGGTGCTATGAGTACTACCCAATGGGCTGGTGTGCTAGAGGGCGACGAAGCGTACGCCGGTAGCAAAAGCTATCGAGCACTTATCAAATCTGCTACCGAAATTTTTGATTTTGACTACATACAGCCTGTGCATCAAGGCAGAGCAGCTGAGAAAATTCTACTGCCGATTTTATTAAAGAATAAAAAATACGCTATAAGCAATATGCACTTTGATACCACTAGAGCACATGTCGAGATTGCAGGTGCTAGGGCTATCGACTGCGTTGTAGCTGAGGCTTTAGACACTACTTCTCCATACGACTTTAAGGGCAATATGGATAATGCTAGGCTTGTTGAACTTATCAAAGAATTAGGTAGCGAAAACATAGGCACTATAATTATCACAATTACTAATAATTCTGCAGGCGGTCAGCCTGTTAGTATGGCGAATATTAAAGAAACTTCTTCCATTGCTAAAAAGCATAAAATCCCCGTGCTAATTGATGCGGCCAGATGCTTTGAAAACGCTTACTTTATTAAAGAGCGGGAAGCAAACTATAATAAAAAATCTATTGCCGAAATTGTAAAAGAAATGTTTGCTTGCGGCGACTTTTTTACAATGAGTGCCAAAAAGGATGCGATTGTAAATATGGGTGGTCTTGTTGGAGTAAGGGATAAAAAAGTTGCCGAGTTAGTAAAGCAACGCTGTATTTCATTTGAAGGTTTTGTTAGTTACGGCGGGTTAAGCGGTAGAGATTTAGAAGCACTAGCGATTGGACTTAAAGAGGGCTTAGACGAAAACTATCTACAATACCGAATCGGTCAGATTGAATATTTAGGTGCAAAATTAGACAAAGCTGGCATTCCGTATCAAAAACCAACGGGCGGACATGCTTTATTTGTGGATGCAGGTAAATTCTTACCACATATTCCGTATAACGAATTTCCCGCTCAAGCACTTATTATCGAATTATACATAGAGGCGGGCATTCGTGGTTGTGATATTGGTAGTTATATGCTAGGTAACAACCCAGACACCGGCGAGCAGCTTAAAGCTGAATTCGAATTTGCTAGATTAGCTGTACCTCGCCGAGTTTACACTCAAGCACATTTAGATGTAATCGCTCAAGCGTTAATAAATATAAAAGCAAGGGTAAATACCATAAAAGGCTATAAAATAACCGAAGAACCACCGATACTTCGCCACTTTACAGCAAAACTAAAACCCATATAGAATTTATATTGTAGAATAAATTTACCTAAGATATATAATTATACTTCGTTACTTTTTATGTCATAAACAAGACTTAGTTGCATTGATGTATTTAAGTATAGAATTCGTTATAAATAGTTGTAATTTTAATAGTGTTATTAGCATTAGGCGATAACATTTTTTGTCGTATTGTTTGCTTATATTTATACCCGATTGCCTCGAAACAATGCTTGCTTATATGCAACGACCCAACGCTACAATTTTGAACGATTTTACCCTTATTATTTCCTCTAACACTACGCACATTATGCCGTATGAATTTATGGGAATGCCGATTAGAGCAGTGCTAATTCCTTCCTCTGTGGAGTACATAGGGCGGGGAGCCTTTGCCAACACCTCCTTGCGAGCTATCTTTTTGGCGAGGGTTATTTGGGCGATAGGCTGCTGTATATCGGCGAGGGTGCTTTTGCTAACACGACATATTTATTGGGCATTACTATTCCTGCTAGTGTAGAGTGGATTGGCGAGGGAGCGT
>WQZK01000001.1 GCA_009780765.1 Defluviitaleaceae bacterium | reverse complement strand
TCTTCCACTTGGACATTCTGAATATACTCGGCAATACGCTGTAGCAGGTTTTCGTCTTTAGAACGCACTAATATGCTCCTTTTTGCATAGTGTAGACAAAGCCTACATTTAGATTTTAGCACAAACAAAAACCCTGTGTCAACGAAAAAACACAGGGTTTGAAAATATTTTTTATATAATTTTGTCGGTTTTGAAAACTGCGGCACTTAAATATTACATTTCAATCACATTACTGTCTCCAAACCAATCTTTTGCTTTTTGCAATACCACGAGATTAGGTACGGGGAAATAAACAACTAAATTTTTCTTGGCTCTTGAAAAGCATACATACAATAATTTTAGTGTCCGCTCAAAAATAGTCGGGTCAGACCCTTTTGTCTTCATGTCACTAAACAACTTTGTAAAATTGTAATCATTCCATTTTCCATTATCCAAATATACAAAAACATTATCAAATTCTAATCCTTTGATATTGTGTTGTGTTGAAAATGGGGTCATACTTTCAGCATATCTATATGCCTCCAGCACCTCTTGTAACGACACTGCTTTCAATTTGTCTAAAAGTGCTATTTCCTTTTCCTTTTCAGTAGACAACGCTTCATTCGGTAATTTTAGAACTCCCGCTTTTACTAGCTCTTCAACAACATCTAAGCACGAACTCCCCAAATTTATAATTGTCTCTTCTATGCTTTTTGCTATCCTTTCTTTATCTGCGAGTTTTTTGATGGGCTTATCACAGTAACGCAAAACTTCTGCATAGTCCTTACGCATATAAGCATCTAATATTCGAGCAATCAAAAATAAGTAATTTGTAAAACGATGTCTTTTACTGTCTTCTTTGCCTACTGCCAATGCGTTGTCAAATCCTGCAAATGCACTTAGATAATTTTCAAATCCTAGTTCCTTTGCAATTAGTTTGTGTGTCAGAAATAATTGCTTTGTTTCGCCACCCCAACTCCATCCACTGAATGCGGCGTTGCTCTTTATTTCATCTATTGTTTTGCTTTGCATAGAATACAGGAATGTAATTTTGCCATCCTCGTTATCCCCCGCCGCCTGCTGCTCTATAAGGTCTGTGCGTAGTTTGTTAATCAACTCTATAACATTTTTGGCACATCTAAAATTATCTTCCTTGAGTATAATCTCAAAGTTATTGTTTTTGGCTAATTCTTCAATAGGCACATCTGCTTTATAGTTTTTCTCATATATCGCCTGCATAGAATCACCAAAAAGCCCCACAGTCATCCCATGCTCTTTGTTAGCTCTAACACAAATATCAATAAGCACATCAACCGTATCTTGGTATTCGTCTATAAAAAAATAATGAAACTTATCGGCGAAAATTTTTAGAAGCAACGGATATTTGTCAAACATTGCTTTTACAATTTTAAGTAAATCATCATGCCAAAAAATCCCCCTTTCTAAAGAGCGATAATCTCTATATTGCACCTCTTCTACTTCTAAAGCTTTTTTCTTTTTTTCTTCGTCATCAATCTTTATATCGCCACTTTCAATCAAACTATGAAAAACTGTCACAGCATTTTTTTGATATGGAGAAATGATTTCCCACAGCATATCGTGCATTGTTCCAACTCTCAATTTCTCATAAGGACACCGCCTTTTAATTTCATCAACTGCTGCGTTTGTATAAGTAACGCAACAAACCTTTGAGGCTCCCACTTTCTTAACGGCTAGGTCTATTGCTTGCATCAATGTGTAAGTTTTTCCACTGCCCGCTCCGCCAAGCATGATAAAGCTTTTCTTGCTACCAATGTAATCACTAATTTTGTCTACTACTTGCTTAACCAAATCAATCCCTCCTTAATGTAATCGGGGATATTCCATATCGCTTCTTGGGAGTCTCTTTGGCTCTCAAAAATTAGGCTGGTTGCAAAAGCCGTTTTAGAGCTAAGACATTTTTTCACAATCTCATAGTAATTAGTCCCATCAAAATCATTTTTATTCTTTATTGCCCCTCTCTCAAAAAGAGCTTCTTTAATGCTTTTCAGCCAATCTAAATTTAGCGCTATAAAAGCCTCTTCAAAACTTCTCGGCTCATAGTTGCCTTGCTTTTGCTGGTAAGAGACTAATATTTTTTCAACAACAATTCTATCGCTTTGTTTTAATTCCTTTAATGCCTCTATGTCTTTTTCTGCAAAGTAATATTTAATTGTCGGGTTACTCGTTTTTACAGCACTTCCACTTGCACACGCCTGCCCCAAACTATCAATATAATCAATGTCGGTAATAATTAAAGTCTTTATATCCAAAAATTTTATGAGAGCATCAAACTCTTTTGCATGAGCGCCCGATTCTAATATTGAAATATTTTGCATTAGCAGTGGCTTTTCATCTTTTTGTTTGTTGCCTTTTTTCTTGGCATCTTTTATTCCATTGTCAATAATTTTCATTATACTTGGCATCAGCATCCTCTCGGTGCTGCCCTCAATAAAAATTAGTTTGTCGGCAAAAAACACCTCTGCGGCATTTAAGGTTATATACTGCTTAATAAATCGGTATCTTACAAACTCTTCTTTTTCTGCAATTTCCTCTGCGGTGCTTTTATCTGTTATTTTTGGCTCTTTGCCCTTTGGTTTCAAATCATGCAAATTTTTAACAATGACACCATTTTTTTCTGTGTTTATAAAATACTTAAATTCATCTATGTCAGCATTTGCGGCGATATGTGCAGAGTGGGTGCTTAAAATTGTTTGCACATTTTTTATTTCTTTGAGTTTTAATAAGTTTTCAATATTGCGTATAAAAATCACTTGCATCTGCGGGTGCATATGTGCCTCGGGTTCTTCAATAAAAAGCAAACTTATATCTGCCATGTGTCCATCATTAAAATCCTCAAATTCTTTTTTCAAAAGTTTGAGCTTGAAAATAATTTCAATTAAATTCATATATCCCAAGCCATTATAATCTTCGGGCAATTTTGTCGCTTGGTGTTTATATTTTACAGTTGTATTTTGCCGCAGCAAACTTTTCGCTTGCAATGAAGACTCTATCGTCAAGTTGTCTCTGCTATCAGATAATTCTATAATCTCATCAAAAGTCTCTTGAAAAACACTATGATATATTTCCGTGAAATCTGAATCCGCAAGCATAAACTGTGCCTCTAGTTCGCTTTGCCTAAGCTGCAATTCCTCATTGTCGCCAGACTGTCTGCATACATCCCAATACTGACCTGCCAAATTTGTCAGCGTACTTGCCGCCTCTTGGTTAGCACTTCTATTCAACGAATCCCGCTCCGCATTGATAAATTTGTAGTTAATCAATTTGCGTATAATTGCTCGGTCTCTTTTAATCAACTTATCATCGCTTGGGATAACATATTGATTAGTCGTTGCTGGCTCAACTGTAAATAATATATTCCTAAAATACTTACTTAATTTTTCGCTTTGAAGCAGATAGATTATTTCGGGGATTTTTACTTCCCCTTTTTTCTCTTTTTTCTTTTTTGCATTGACTTTTGCAAATTGCTCAATATGAGAATTGTAATCCTCCAATAATTTAAGGTATGACTCCAAATCAAGTCTATACGCAAAACCAAGTATTACTTCTTTTCGACTTAACTCAAGGTCAGTAATTAGCGAAGACAAATTTGAAAGGTCATCTTTTTCATCATACTCAATATGCAAAAATAATTTTATCGCAAACTCTGGCATCCCTGCATCTTGTATCTCTTTTTTTGTCTTTTTCTTGTCCGCCTCAATTTGTGCTATCAGTTTATCTTGCAATTCACAATTTAGGTCGTCAAATCTAAAATTTGCACTCTCGCCTATGAGGTGCTTATCTAGCAAAACCTTTATTGAAGTTTTGCCCGTGTTGTTCTTCCCGACAATTATTGAGCGTGATTCCTCAAGTTCCATTGTCGTATTTTTCAATGCTCTGAAATTCTCAATGTGTATTTTTGTTATCTTCATAAGTTTACCTTTACTTTTATTGTTTTACCGAAAGCCTTGTTCTTTGCAACGATAACAGGCTGTCTCTAACTTTTTCATAATACTCTTCAATTCCATACGCTCGTAAAACGCAACGGTCAAATGCAATTCTATCTGCCGACAATAATTCCTGTTCCGTGTTTTTAATTTGCCTTTGCATTAAAGGTAAAAATGCTTGCATTATTTCGCCTTTTGCCTGCTGTGTCAAACTTGCGGGATTGAGCATATAGCTGTTTTCCAAGCTCGTTTTTGAAATATCCAAAACTCCCAAACCTCGCCCAAACCCTGAAACCTCTATAAAAAACATTCCTACAACTGTATTCAGAAGTGCGTGGCACAAATCCTTATTTTCATCAGGTCTTTTATATTTCAATCCTATTAGGCGTTGATTTATAAAAGTTGGATTTTGAAATTTAGCGTAGAACAGCCGTGTCTCGGGATTCATGGTTGTGACTACATCTGCCGTCCCCGAATCCGACATCTCGTACCAATGAGCATTTGCTTTTCTCAATACATCAGGCAATGGCAAACCTTTTTCATTACACCCATGAGCGAATTGATTTATCCAATTCAATGCTCCCGTATGACCACTGCTATTCAGCTCAGCTAAAGTTCTACTACAGCAAAATGCCTCGCCATCAGCTTGTGCCGTAAGCAGAGAAACCCCTCTTGCACTTTTCAAAACAGGCTTTATATATTCTCTTTCTATTCCGTGTCCGCTTGCTGGATAAAACATTTTATCCCACCCACGCCGCTCCCCACGAAAAGGTTTGAAAATACTTTTAATCAGACATAGCTTGTCTACAATATCCAACACCCATTTTACATCGTGAAATAACGCATTTTTCGCAAAATTCAGATTTTCTAAGCGTGATATTTCGTCATTGCTATAATTGCGTACTGATACTATCTCTGCATCAGTGCTACGATTTTGCAACGAGGATACAACTAATCTTTGCTTTACTCTATCATCTCCAAAGTCCGCAAGTCTCTTTTTCCAAAGATAGAAAAATGTTTCGTCCGTCAATGCTGGCGGTGTAATATTGGGTTTCTTTTTCAAAAGGCTAATCGCTGCAACAACATTAGCATTATCAAACCATTTTCCATCGCCACTGATATGAATTTGCTCAATGTGAAAATAGTGCGTTACCGCATTATAAAATCGCTTACCTGCATCATTACCAAGCCATGAATTAGAAGTAATTATACCTAGATATGCTCCCTCTCTTAAGTGCTTCCAAAGAGAAAAAACTATAGGAACATATATGTCGCCTCGCCCACCAAGTGCAGAGGCGTTATTACTAACCTCCGCAAAAATCCGCTCTATTGCAGACCTTTCTTCCATTCTAATATTCTCAAAAGCAACAAACGGCAAATTAGAAGCTATCGCATCAAACTGTGGTAAAGTAAAATCTATCGTTTCACCACTTGACGGGTCAACAAGACTTACGACCTCGCCACTTCTCAAATCAAAAACGCTTTTTTGAAATATGCGTACAGGGATATTTATACCTTCTATATCACTCATCCCTAATTGTGCAATTTGAGTTGCAAAGGCATCCCTATCCTCCGCCCATACTGTGCTGATTGCCTCGCTTGCCGAAAGCCTTGTTTTTTTGTAATCCTTTACAGCTATTGCTATAGTTCCAGTTCCGCAACATGGGTCAAAAAATTCTCCCCTTAAATCTCTAAGCGTTATTTTAGCTAGAATATCAGCCAAAATTGTCGGCGTAGTAAACTGACCACTTATTTCTCGCTTACCGAGATTTACCGATTTTTCTAAAATTTCTTGGAGTGCCTCTTGCGAAAGTCCTGCTACCTCGTTTTCTTTTAGAAACTCGTTAATCACAATAATGTCATTCCAAGCCGTGTCAGATATTAAGTCGTCATGCTCCCAAGATTTGAAAATATTATAGAAATCACATCCTGCCGTTATTCTCTCAAAAATTGCATTTGCTTGTGTCACTGTCGTTGTCTCATTTATTGATTCGACCTCTCTCGCTGAATTGAAATATCTTTTAATTAGATGAGCAAAAACAACTCTATTCAGCCAGTGCAATAAAAGTGATTTGGAATATGCCGTATACGCAGTCTCGTCTCTAAAATATTCTGCTTGTGCCTGCAACCACCAATCTTGTATAAAAGCATCAACTACTGTATTTGAAATGCCAGCATTCCTTAATGCTTCCGCTACAGAAGATTTATTTCTTTCAATAAGTGCCGAGCCAATTCCGTCAGCTATGACTGCTTCTAAGGTTGAGGCGTGAATTGTTCCATCTACAAAATAATCATTCAAGGAAATTATTATATCGTTGAGTTGCCGTTTCCAGTCTGCCTCGTATGTTTGCACATCGCTACGGGTGCGAATTTGTGGCAAATCCCAACTTCGCATTATAACAAAACCACCGCCAGTGCTTTTGCCATAAAGCCTAGCGGATGTAAAATTCCAAAGAACAAAACTATCTACACCTAATGTATTTGCCTTTGTTTTAGCATTTCTAATTAACTCTGCATCAGTAATAGAAACATCAGGCATCTTGGCTTCCCAGCCATGCAAAATTTGAGTTCGTGCTGTATCTCTAAACAAGATAATGTCAGGGAATAACGCTCCGCCACGAACTTGCAGGGTATTTTCGCCGCCTGCTCGTTTTATTCTAATGTCTATCCTGCTTACAATTTGATTTATTTCGCTTATAAGCTCAATAACCTCACTGCGCTCGTTTCTTCTAATTGGCATATTTTTTCTCCATAAACTGCTCCATAAGTAAGCTGTTTACTAATGTATGCAAATTTCTTTGTGCGACCTCTTGCCAAGCTGCATAAAGGCGTTTTTTTGAAACTTCAATATAGTCTATATTTTCACGCTTGAATAGCGTTGTGTTTTCATTTTTTTCAATTCCTATGAAATTACGCCCCTCAAGTAATGCTGCTACCAAAAATGACCCACTTCCACAAGCATTATCAAGAACAATATCCCCCGGATTTGTATAAGTTTTTATTAAATATCTACCGAGCGAAATCGGTTTTTGCGTAGGATGCACAACCTCTCCCTCCGCCTCGGCAGTTTTGCAATATATTATATCCGTTGGGTATCTCTCTCCATTGCTACGAACATGTACAGGCTTAAAGTCTCCATAACTCCCGCTTAGTTGATTTTTACGAATGCCCTTATCATAAGCCTCGCCTTGTGTCATTTGTGGATTATATATCGGCTGATTTTTATAGAAAATGCATATATCCTCATGCTTACGCAAAGGCTGCTTTTTTGCATTCAAAAAGTTTGTGGGCTTTGATTTTTCCCATACCCATTTGTATTTGTATACAGTTGGGTTGCTAATTATCAGTTGTGCTGTAAAAACTCCAGCCGATGTAAGCGCTATAACTCCATTCGGTTTAATTATACGCATATATTCATGCCACAACTGCGGAAGTGGAATATACGAATCCCAGCCATTTTGTGTTATTCCATAAGGCAAATCGCAAAGTATCATGTCAACCGAAGCATTCGGTATCTCGCGCATTTTAACTAGACAATCTGCCTCAAAGACTTGATTTATTAGTTCTTCAATTGGTCTCTCTATCGGTCTATCGGTTTGAATATATTTCCCCGTTTTAATTCTCGCATCGCTTGGTCTTGTTGCATTGCTTGGTATCATCCATGCTTTTCCTACAAATTGAGCACCTTGCACACGATTTTCAGAGCATAGTTTAGCCACTCGTCTCTCCGACACTCCCCATCTACTTGCGACTTCTATTGTTGAAAGATATTGCATATTATGCCTCCATGTGTCCTAGGACAGTATAATTATATGCTTTATTCTGAACAAAGTCAATTCTTTTTACGGAATAATGCCAAATTTCTAAAAAAATTTGTGTTTCAATTTTCACACAACTATTCTTCGCCATCCTGTAAAATAAATCTCGGCACGCCCCAACACAAAAAAGCCCCAAAACCGCTTGGGTCTTGGGGCTTAGAATGAATTTTATTTGAGTTTGCGGGAGAAAACCATCTTTGAAAATGATAAATTATTTGACTTGGCGGGAGAAATCAGTTTGAGTTAGCAGGAGAATTTTGAACAGTTTTTCGCCCCTTTTTCAACTTTTTTCAAAAAATTTTTAATTTATTTTTCAGACGGGTTTATTCCCGACTGCCCCGCCTAACGCCTCGGAGACTGGCTATTATCGGCTTAGACTGTGTAATTAGGAGCGTGGATTGCACTTTGTCTTTTCTTTGCGAATACTGATTTTTGCCTGCCGTATTCTCTCTTGTATCTGCCCGTTATCTTGCCCCATCATGTTTTTAGGGGGAGACACTGTGCAGCCCTTGTAGTTTTGGCGGTATTGAAACCACTCATTTTCGGGGGACACTGTGTTCTTGATTTGCAACTGTCTTATGCCCACACCAAACTCTTCCGCTGTCTCGTTAAGGGCAACAGCATTGCGAGTAAAGGCTGTAACACTCGCCGCCATTATTCCGACAAGTCCTAGCATAAGACGACTAAAGGTACGGGCGACCCGCTGGGCTTGCTGCATACTGCGGGTTACTCTATCAAAGCGTTGTGCCAACACTTGCACCTGCATCCGCTTGGTTGCACGCATTTGAGCATTGAAGCGTTGTAATTCTAGCTCTGCCTGCTCTACTGCTTTTTCTATCTTGGCAAACTCCGCCGCTGTGATGTCGCCCTGCTGTAATTCCCTATTTGCCTCCGCCTTGCGTTGGCGCAATAATGCCACCTTTTGCGTTGCTTGCCCTATCTGCGCCCCCAACGCCCGCATCTGCTGGGCGGCGACACGAGTATTGCTCGGGTCAAGCCGTAATGTCCTATCCAGCTCTTTGGTCTTCTTGCTACTCTCTTTTATACTGCTGGAGAGCTGCTTGACCTTACTGTCTATCTCGTCAAGACTCCGCCCGACCTTAGTTGCCATCCTGTCACCTCCTTATTACAAATTTTTCTTTGCTATCGCATAAGCATTTTTGTCTATGTCAATGCCGATAAATTTTCTATTATGTTTTTTACAAGCAACGCCCACTGTCCCCGTTCCCATAAATAAATCCAACACTGTATCGCCCTCTTTGGTGGATAATAAAATACAGGTCTCGGGCAAAAGCAAGGGAAATCCGCTATGCCCCCATTTGCTCTCGGTCTCTTTTCGCCCAAAAGCCGTATTCTTTTCTTTGCCCTTATTAAAGGGAAGCTCCCACACATTGCCGACATTTTTTGTTTTGAACATATCGGGGGCGTTGTTGTATGCCGCCTCTTTATCTAATTCAATATTTGCGGATGTTTGCCTAAGCATAAAAACATACTCACATTGATTAGTGAGTTGCCTCTTGGTATTTGCGGGCTGTTGGTTATACCTATACCAAATAATTGTATCGTGTAATTTGTACATAAGGCGGCGGGTTGCTATCTCCATAATCTCAAATGCCCGTATTGTTATCTCGCTGTCGTTTATAACATTGAGATAAAATGTGCCATTATGCTTTAATACTCTTTTGCACTCCCTTAGCCAAGCCTCACACCATTCAAGATATTGCTTGTAAGAATTAAAATACGCCTCATACTCAAAACCTTTCCAATACGGCGGACTTGTTACAATACAATCAACCGACCCGTCTTTTAATAATTTTAATTGCTCTATGCTATCGCCATTTATAAGCTGAATCATCTGCTTTTACCTCCCTTTAGTTTTAGTGCATTAAAAAAACGGTCTCTACAAAGAAACCGTTTTTGAGTGTTTTATTAAATTATTTGTGCTAGTCTCTGGTCTCCCCTAGAATAACCTTGCAATATTCAGCAAAGAAAATTAGGAGCTTGTCAAAGATTTTGTCAAAATAGCCTGCTTGCAGATAAACAAAGTCCCCTGCGTACATTCCATTCTCATAGCGTGTTTTATTGTTTTTATCAATATTGTCGGGGTAATGCTTTTTGAGTGTCAAATATGCTTGGACTGTATTATGCTTCAAAAAATTATTTAATTTGAATAGCAGGTTAAAAGCATTGTATTTTGGTAATGTCTCAATTTTGGGTTGGCTTTTGTCTTTGATTATGCCGTCCGAAAATGTAAAGAACTTATCCAAACTAAAGTCCTTGTTCTTATAACCAAGTTCAGAGCAAACAACAAGCATTGCCCGCATTACTTCCGTAGCAAGTTTTTGGATGAATTGAAAATGCAACGATTTTAATAGGTTTGCTATTTTTCTTTGCTCAAAATACTTTGCTTTTTCCTCATTGAACATCAAAACTCTTTTGCCCATTTCAATGGGTATAATTTTGCCGTCACGGGTTAAAGCAGTAGCGTTTGTCAACTCGCCCATAACTTCATAAGGGCTTCCATCACAATCTTCATCCGTGTAAACTCTACTGTATATATCATACAGTTGCTCGGGCGGGATTTTCAAAAAGGTCTGAATATGGTCTTTTGGCTCGGGTTCTCTCTTCATCACAACATCGCCCTCTTGTATGAACTTATCATACTTGCGACCTTGATTTTTATCAAACTCGATAAAAGGCTTGATGCTGTCCGTCCATTCTGCCTTTAGTCTTTCTAGGCAGTCATTGAAAATTTTGTAGCTGTTATTTTTCTTCATAATAAGGTCGCCTCCTTTATGCAACCCTTTGCCAATAAAGGAGAGTTCTGCACCTTTTAAGTGTTTTATCGTAAAAAATTAGTCGTCATCCTCAAAGCCCTCATAATCCTCATCTAACATCAAAGGCTTCTTTTTTGCCTCTGCTTTTATTCTTGCTATTTGCTCGGCTGCAATTTGCTTAACACTTTTATCTGGTGTTGGTTGGTCTTCGGGCAAAATAGCATCTGCCCTTATAATAGCACCCCGCACCTCTTGCCCTGCTATGCTATGTGCCTCTATTGCATCGTGCGGCGTTGATACATTTCCCTTTTTCATTTTGTCGTCCGCTAGTGTTATGCGGAATAAATTTGCCGACAACTCGCTAGAATTCATAAAATCTAGTATTTTGTCTTTGGGTTTGAGCTGCTTGCGGGCGTGTATTTCTGATACAGTCTCGCCGCCATAAAGCCCCGCATAACCAGCGTTTTGAAACTCTGCAAATTCCTCATTGTCTATAATGCCTGCTCGGTGTGCCGATTCTGCTAACATTTGATTCCACTGCGTTATGTTGCCTCGTACTACAAGCCGTTTATTATCCTCATCTAATTGGTTGAAATAATCTTGCACTTCTTGGCGGCGGGTTTGAATAGCAAAGTAAGTTTGCCCTAGTGCTATAATCTCTTTTCGGGGGTTGCCGTTTTGAACAATTAGATAACACGCATAGCGAGAAAGTTTATAATCGGGAATGATTTTGGGCTTTGCTTTTGATGGCATAGCGACCGTTTTGCTGGCGTCAGCAAAATGGTCAAAAACATCAAAGCCACTATTACGGCAGGCAAGCATGGCTTTGTCTATAACACCTTGAAAATTGCGCCATTGAGCATATTGCAAAACAGGACATAGCTCTCTTGCCAGCCAAAACTCCGCTCCACTTTCATCAGTGTGTTTAATATCCTCAAAGGACTTATACTCTTTTGCTATTAAATTGCCCATAGATATTATCTTTGCTGTTGCCAAAAGCAACCATAATAAATATAGCAGATTTTATATACAAATGCAAGAAAAATTAAGGCTTATCTACCATGTCTTCAAACTTTTTGGCTATTCTATCGTCCATGCCTCGGAGCTGGCGAATTGCCTTACTAATAAATCTAGTCCCTTTAATTGTGCTACTGCCAAAATTAAGGACATTAGCGATACGCTGGTATGGCGTGCCGTGGGGGTCATCGCCCTCAAACTCTAGGCGGTAGCCATACCACTTGGGGGCGGGCGGGCTTATATTTGCCTAGTTTATAATACTTTTTCCTCACTTGCCCTCCCGCTGTAAAATCTCTAGCACCCGCCTTGCGGCGTATCTGCCATTATTGTTAAGCTGGCGTTGCCACGCTCCAGCTTTTGGCGACCATACAAACCCGTTGCCTTTGAGAATTTTGCGGCCCGTTTTTGTGCATCGGCGGTGCGCCCCTTTGTCTTGATTTCTTGATTTTGCGAAAACTTGCGTGTGCCTCTTTGCCCGTTGTGGAGGGGTGTTGGCATAGGTATTTGAAGCCGCCTTTACGATGTCTGCATCTAAATTTACAATATCCCTCATAAATTCTTCAAACGCATTGTTTACTGTTGTTGCCATTATTTTTTTCCTCCGTGAGTTAGTTTTTGTGCGTTGCCTGCATACAAACTTGTTGCAATTTGTTGAGCCTTAATTATCCAACCACTTAATTTTTGATAACCACTGCCAATTACCCAATCATGATATTCATAAATGTCACTGGCTCGACGGGCATACCCAAACCTATTGTCAAATATCTCATATTCGTTTAGTGGGTTAGCTCCTGCAAAATCAACTTGTCCTGCAACACTTTTAATGTTACCAACACCTATCACTAACAACGCTTTTTTTCTATCTAGGCTTTGCCGTATCGTTTGTTGAATACGGCTGCCATTAGTGTAACACCCTACCAATATGACTACAACCGTAGCACTTTCTAAAGTTGCAACGATTTCACCCCTGCCTACAACAGAATTACTAACCACCGCTGCCCTTAACCCATCTTGCTCGGTGTCAAAACAAAAATGTATATTAGGCTTGTTTTGCAATCTCATCTTTTGAATGCTGTCTTGCACAAATCTAATCTCCTATAATTATTTGCAAACATTATCTTAGCTTGCAATATAATTATACTATGTGAGTACATAAATGTCAACGATTTATTTATCTTAATATGCATGAATATTTAAGGTAAATGTCGTGTGCTAGCTTACATACTTTTGCCCTTGCAGTTGGGCGATGATATTGGCGGCAATAATAGCAAGCAGCTCCCCTTTGTTAGCGAGCTTTACATAAAAGTCTCTTTCGCCATTTGCCGCCGCTATAATTTTTTCTAAAATAAAATCCTGTACCCGATTGCGCACAAAATCATGCGTGGTCTTGCCCGTATTGTTTTTAACTTTTCTTACAACTTCTTCATCAACCATTACCCTGTCCACCATCGTATAGGCATCTTGTTTTTCTGGCTCGGATAATGTAGCATTAAGGTCTTCTATAATCTTATCTAAAAAGGAATACTTTTTGTCCGTGAGAGTAATCTCTTCTTTATCCTTGCCATACTCTACCACTATTGATTCTAGCGGAATTTCTTGCTCATCTTGCATCAATTTTAGTCGCACCGCCGCCAAACTTACAAACTCACTAGGGTTGATAACATTTGCCATCTCTTGTTCATAAAGCACCTTTATTACAACCTCTCGCAAAAAATCTACCAATAATTGATTTTTTTCATCCCAACGCTCTAACAATATTCCAACATAGTAATATAATTTAACAAACCTTGTACAAAGCTTGTAAAAATATTTGCGCTTATCCTTGTCGAGCTTGCTCGCCTCATGCTTTATCGCATCGCCCATTTTTTCAATCGCCGCACTGTTTTCCTTCTTAACATATGAATCAAAATCTATAACACTTTGTGCCTCAAAAAGACCATATGCAAATATCTCGTCTTTCATCCTGTTGATTGCCTCTGGGTCGGTCTCGCTCATCGTAGGCAAAAATATATCGCTATCATAATACTTTTCAAAATACGCCTTGATGTCATCGGCATCATTAACAAAATCAAGAACAAAAGTCTTCTTGCCTTTTTTAGCCCTATTTACTCTCGACAGAGTTTGCACCGCCTTTACCGCACTATTAAACTTCTTGTCCACATACATACAGCAAAGCAACGGCTCATCAAAGCCTGTTTGCAATTTGTCCGCAACAATAATAATTCTAACTTCGGGATTATTCTTAATCAGCTTCCTTATGTCTTTATCTTTATATCCAGCATTTAATTCTGATTCAGAATACAAATTATCCCCGTACTTAACCTTACCCGTAAACGCCACAACAGTCTTAATCTTATAACCGCTCTCCCTTATCAACTTATCAAGGATAAACTTATACTTAACCGCATGTAGCCTAGACGGCGTAACTACCATTGCTTTTGACTGTCCGCCTAACCACCCCATTCTTAGCCCACAAAAATCACTTAGCATCTCTTGGCTCTTAAGTGTAATCACCTCATCATCACTTGAGATATGATGAAAAATCTTTCTTTTAGAACGCTGTTCGTCATACTCTTCACTGCTGTCCTTTTTCTTTTCAATATCATAAAAGGCTTTCATGTTTTTATAGCAAGCAAGGGGATTAAGAATAAAGTCTTCTTCTATTGCCTGTTTCATAGTATATTTATGAAAACATTCCTTGCCTCGCTGATTGCGTGTGCCAAACAATTCCTGCGTCTCTTTTTTCGGTGTCGCCGTAAAGGCATAATAACTAACCTTACTCGTAGCCCTAATTTTATCAGCCTGCTTTAATATCAAAGTTTGACCATCTTCTGCCTCATCCGCTTTGTCCTCTAATTTAATAGCCTCCTTTAAGCTCTTGCCTGTAAAGGTCTCGCTTACCCTACTCATAGTCATACCACTTGTAGAAGAATGTGCTTCGTCAATGATTATTGCATACCCTTTACTTTTTCTTGATGCAAGCTGGTCTAGTATAAACGGGAATTTTTGGAGCGTAGTTCCAACAATCATATTACCACTGTTGATATATCTCGATAACTCGGCACTATTACCCTCCGCCCATTTAACTCGACTATCGCCGTTATCCACCGCAATAAGTTGGTCTCGTAGCTGCCCATCAATAACAGTTCTATCACTAATAATAATAACAGTATTTATGTCTTTTTTAGCAAGTAACCTAAACGCAAGTAACGCTATTGTGATTGTTTTACCGCTACCGGCACTGTGCCAAATAATATACCTGCCCCCAACTCCCTTTTCTGCAAAATCTCTTTCACATTCTAAAACAGCATCAACTTGATGGAATCTCGGAAAGATAATAAATGGCTTACCATTGTCTTTATCAATGTCCTCAAAAACAAATTCCCGCATAATTTTGAGAATCATATCTCTTTGCAAAATTTGTTCCCACAAATAATATGTTGCCCGCTTGTCCTCTAGTGCTTGCGGATTGCCCGAGCCGCCTGCCTCATTGCCCATATTAAACGGCAAGAAAAAACTATCTCGTTTATCTAGCTGGGTGGTCACATATGCTTCGTATTCATCAACTGCAAAATATGCAACAACCCGTTTATTAAAGCTAAACACTAATTCATTAGGGTCACGATTATTCTTATACTGCTCCGTGCCATTAAACCTTGCCGACTGCCCCGCCAATAACTTCTTAGTCTCTATCATAATAACAGGAATACCATTGATAAAAATTGCTAAATCCACCCTATTACTCTGGTTTTTACCCTTTGATTTTAACTG
This sequence comes from Defluviitaleaceae bacterium, assembly GCA_009780765.1. Classification (GTDB taxonomy): domain Bacteria; phylum Bacillota; class Clostridia; order Lachnospirales; family UBA5962; genus WQZK01. The sequence continues at coordinate 56,867 of WQZK01000001.1, read as the reverse complement.
CTCGGAGCTTTCGTATTCAAATTCATAACTAACCGACAAAATGTTTTTTGCGTACAACTCATTGATGTTTTCAAACCCAGCTTCGCTGGGACTAAGATAGGCTATCCTAATGCTTGCACCAGTCCTTATATCCTCAATAGTTCCTTGCAGTACATTTAATAATCCACCTGTGTATCTACCCTTAATAAGTTTTCTTTTATCAATTTTTTCATTTAGTTTTTGCAAAAAAATCTCTTCAGCTTTATCACCATAATAATCACTAAACTTATCCCATTCTTCACTTTGCGTGTCTCTTATAAACGAAAACAACTTACCCGTGTCAATAGCATAGGTATAGTTATAATCTTCCTTTTTGTTAATTTGATAACCGAGTTTCTCTACAAGATACAAAAATATCTCATTTTGAAAAGGCTTTTCTTTTAAGAAAGCGTATTTTTTCATTCCTCTCCCTCCTCGCCATCCTTCTTTTTACCCTCAAGCAGTGCGTAGGTTCTTTTCACAGTTTCCAAAAAGTCCCTCTCTACTTGCGTCAATTCAGTCCCATTCCTCGACCTATATATTCTATATTGCTCTAAAGCCCTTTCATTAGCTTCGGTTTTTTCAATACTGCCTGCATGCTTTAGAACAGGTTTCTTCCGATAAAGTATAAAATCCTCTAGCTCTTTAGCCCAATCTATCATATACATTAGCCTTTCTTCATTAGCTATCATTTCTGCGACATCAAGATAAGCACTTACCATAAGCCTAAGTTCTTTACCCTCTTTTTCACCCAAATAATTTTTGGCAACTGTTACTTCTGCTTTGGTAGGTCTCTCTCCCTTAAAAGCCATAAGTCCCATAAAGGGGTCATAAGCATTAGCTCGTTTTGCTATCATCTCTGCGGCAGTTTGTTTGGTAACCGAATAATAAAGCATGTTTTGCATCTTAGCAAAAAAATCCCCCGCAATCTCGCTCTTAGGGTCATAATCAACGCTTGTTGCAAAAAGGTCTAGCACTTGGCGATAAAAAACCTTTTCGCTAGCACGAATATCTCTAATGCGATTAAGTAGCTCTTTGAAGTATTGTCCTCCGCCTGCTTGCTTGAGCAAATCATCATTCATCGCAAAACCCTTACGCATATACTCTTTTAATATACCGCTCGCCCATTTTCTAAAATGTATGCCTCGGTGAGATTTAACTCTATAACCCACCGCAAGTATAGCATCAAGATTATAAAAATTAGTTGGCTTTTTGTGGTCTTTATTAAATTCGGAATTTCCGAATTTAATAATCACATCCCCCTCTACTAATTCGCCCTCTGAAAATATGTTTTTCAAATGCTCATTAACTGTGGATTTGCTACGCTGAAAGAGTTCAGCCATTTTTTCTTGAGTTAGCCAAACTGTATCGCCGTCAAACATAACCTCCATTTTGGTTTGCCCATCTTCGGTTTGATACATTATAATAGGGACTTCTTTTGTCGTTTTTGGATATTTACTCATGCTGCACCTCCCATGTTTTTACATCTTGCTACCCGACCTCGGGAAACAAGGTTGCTTAAATTTTCATTGCTCATGCCACACCTCCTGCAGGGACTTCTTTTTTACCTGTTACATATTCATATATAAGGCTTTGTTTGTATTCTTTAAGTTTAGCTATTAAATTTTTTTTGTCTTGCAAAATAGAATCAATCTTTTCACATTTTTTATCTAAATAGTCAGCTATTTGTTGTTGCTCGTTCTTGTCGGTAGGTATTGTTATTTTAATATTGTTCAAGTTGCCTGATGTCAACTGATTCACCGTGCTTGTTAAAAATGATTCAACATGATAATCAAAAATTTCGGAAAGAAACACATAACTTATAAACTTGTTAAACTCCCCTCTAAATATTGTCATAAAAGTTCCAAAAGAACTATTTTCTAAGTCATCGCCAATTAAAACACTTTTCCCAATTAAATCCTTACTTCCATTTCGAGAACAAATCAAAATGTCTTCTTTTTTTACCATTAGCTTTTCTGGTATTTCTTTTGTAACATATACATTATCTTCAAAAGATAATTTACCTTGCTGGATATTTGAAGACCTAAGAACCAACACTCCCTCTTCGGAAATATCTTCTGGCGAATATGTCAAACCTATTATCGCTTCACCCAAATTCTTAAGTGGACTTACAATCCAACCCTTAGGAATATCGCCTATCCACTCGATACCGCTGTCTTTCATGAGGGCAAACTTATCAAGACCTTTGGTTACTGCCTCGGTTATGATAGACTTTTTGTATTCAATCAGCCTCTCAATGCTTTCCTCAATCTCCGCAATGCCTCTGTCAACTTCAGAAGTTTTTAACTCAATATACTCCAGTATCTTTTTTTGAGTTGTTAAATCTGGCAAGGTAACTTCAAAATCCAAAATCATAGGGAGTCTAATTGAGTCAACTGTTGCTTTATAACTGCCTCTCTCCATTTCCTTTTTGAAATTTTCATTCAAAAAATAATAACAAAACTTGCCAAGTATTTTGTCAAACTCATAAAAACAATATACACGCTGATGAAAATCAAATTTTGTGTTTACATAATGAAACACTTTCCCCGCGCCGACTCCGTCACCTGCCATCAATACAGCCTCACCATCAAAAGAGTAAGAATCAATTTTCTCTATTTTTGGAGACCTTACATAAAACGGATATGCTCCTTCGTCATTTCTATCAACAGTATCTTTACTTCCTGTTGTAATTTTAGACAAGAAGCGCATTCTAGCAGTTCTCCATTCAACAGGAATCTCACCAACCCACTCAACACCGCTATCTTTCATCTCTCTCATGACTTCACCTCCACTGCATCTTCCAGTATTTTGATAATAAATAGTAGCGGATATGCGTCATAGTGCATAATCGGCACTATTTCCATGACAAAAGGTATCAACAAATTTGAATGATTAAACCGTGTACAAATTTCATTATGATACTCCACAACCCATTTATATTTGCAAACTCTCTTTTGGAGTTCTTTTACTTGAGCTTGAAAATCCGTCCTTGACTTATCTAGTCTAAAATCTTGGCAATACTTTTTAATTATTGCAATAATTAAAGCCCTGTGTGTAGTCAACCTATCAAGCGTTGCTTCTTTATAATGATTATCTATTTTTTCTTTATTGTCTGCATAATTGTTGCAGGCCTCTAGGATTTCTTTTGATACTAACTTAGGGCCTGCCCCTTGCACTCTCTCGTAAATTATGGCATCTTGATTAGTCACATCTAAGTAAGACAAAAAACACTCGCCATCTGCATCAACCAAAGTAGTAGCGTTCCGTAGCGTTAAATAAGCTATTTCACCTTTCAATTCTTCAACATATTTTACATAACATTTATCACAATTACACGCCCCCTCAGGCACTTCTCCACCATTTAATAAAGTCCGTAAATCCTTATCAACGATTATTCTTGGAAGCCTTGCCTTTTGCTCTAGGTCAACTGCCTTAATAAGCCCTGCTCCGAATATATAGTTTTCATTAAAAGATAGCTGCCCTATTGTTACACCGCCTCTAACGAACATTCTATACTCTGTTATAAAGCCTCTTTGAATATCTGCTATTATTCTTAAAAAAGTTACATGGCTTATCCTGTCTGCATTTTTGGGAACAGGAAAACATATTAAAAAGTTGTCAGAAAATATCTTGTACTGAAATCCATCGGATGATATTGCCCCTAAACTCGCATTTGTTTGCTTGGCTCTTTCTATAAAAGCATTTACAAGATTATGAATATCATTAAGAAAGTCCTTTATTCTATCTGGTTGCTCACTAAAAATCTGCCTGTACCCAATTAAATCAATATAGGCGATATAATAATCCTTTAATGGACTTGGTTTGCAAACTTCTTGCGAGACAACTGTTTTCTTTTTAGTGCTACTATTTTTTACCATCAGCCACCTCCCCATTATCCTGCTCATCCAAAATCTTTATACAAAATAAAGGCTCTGCATCATATCGCATAAGCGCAACAATTTCTACTTTATATACAATACTCAAATCTAAGTGATTGAATCTATCACAAATCCAATTATGATAATCAAGCACCCACTTATATTTGCATATAATTTTTTGCAATTCTCTATAGTTAGCTTTATAATCTACTGGAATTTTGTCGCATTTTTGTTTAACCATTGCGACAATTTCTCCCCTATGTGCTTTTAGCCTTTCTAAGCAAAACGCTTTTCGGTTTAGTTCTTCGGCATTAAGGTTGCTGATAATACCATTGATTATTTCTAAAAACTTTGGTGGCAGACAATCAGGAACTTGTGTTATTTGGCTTACTAAGCCTAGCATACTTTTTATATCTAAACCAAAAATTGCCATCGCATCAAAAATCGGATTGTCTTCATCCAAATACGATAAATGCACTAGCTTGTCATTATCTAAACTAAGAACAGTTTTTCCTAGTGCTGTGACCATATTTTCTATGCTTTTTGCATGTTCAAATTTTCCACAGTTTTTTCCCTCGCACTCTTTAGGCAAATCTCTTGCAGCTAGCATATGATACAAACTTTCATCAACAATTATTCTTGGAAATTGAGCCTTTTTTTCTAAATTAACCGCATCAACTAATCCTTGCCCAAAAATATAATCATCGTTAAAAGAAAGCTGCCCTTTGGTAACTCCACCTCTAACAAGTAATCCATACTTAGTTACAAACATCGCCTGTATCTCGGCAACCATTTTTAAGTACCACAAAAATAATATTCTATCAAAATCTTTAGGTAATTCGGATTTATCAAGAGCTTCAAGACAAAACAAAAAATTATCCGAAAAAATCTTATACTTAAATTCAAACGGAGCTTCAATCATATTTACAACTGCGTTAAGCTGATTTGTTTGCAGAGCAACTTGATTAACAACTGTGTGAATATCATTTAGAAAATCTGCAACTTTTTCTGGATATTCTTTGAAAAATTGCACATAACCTAAAATATCAATATAGGCAATGTAATAATCTTTTAACGGATTGGGCTTGGGAGCTTGTTGCGGTTTTGTTATTTTTTTAGCTGTTTTCTTATTTGCCATCGCCACCTCCTATTATGCTCCCCATACTTTGAGCAATTTTAGCTTCTAGTGCTTTTATATCGACAAGTAAATCATCGCTTTTTTTAGGTGGTGTGTATTTATAAAAATATCGTGTAAAAGGTATTTCTACCCCTACTTTGGTCTTGGCTGTATCATATGTGTAATTAGGCACAAAAGGTGCGACTTCTGTTTGCAAGTATGAATCTATATCAACTGACACAAAACTTCCGTCCTTGCTAACTGCCCTATAGGAAATATTCTCTACATCTGCTTTTTTCTTGTCTATTATTAGATTGCCTTTGCGGTCGTATTGCAAGTTGCCTTTATCATCCAACATAGGCTGCTCTACAAATACTTTGTGATAAAAGAAAAAAGCATTCGGAAATATTCTGCAAAAGTCATTTTCTTTGTTTTGTTGATAAATGGTTATGATGTCGCTTTTATGCGTTTCTTTAATTTCACGCCGCTTGTTACCTAGTGATTTCGGTTTTAGGTCTGTCCAAAATAATCCTTGTCCATTACCCACAAAATTATCTTCCTTAGTCAAGTTAGCATTGATAAGCTGCACAAAACCTTTTCGCTTTGTGCTCTTATTCTTTGATAATATCCAAATATAAGTGGCTATGCCTGTATTATAAAACATTTGCTCGGGCAAAGCGATAATAGCTTCTAACAAATCATTCTCTAATATATAGCGTCTAACTTCACTTTCGCCACCCTCGGCATCACCGCTAAATAATGGACTGCCGTTATGGATAATTGCCATACGCCCATCGTCTTTTAGCTTGTGTAACATATTTTGCATAAAGAGTAATTGCCCGTCATTTATTCTTGGCAGTTTAGGCTTAAAACGAGTGCGTGGGTCTAATTGCTCTTCCGCTTCTCTTTTGACATGCTCTTGGTCGATTTTCCACTCCACTCCAAAGGGTGGGTTGGTTATACAAATATCAAACTTTCGCATATCATCAAACCAAAAATCTTCGCTTAGTGTGCTACCCAACTTTATATTAGATGGGTCTTCGCCTCGTATAAGCATTTCTGCTTTGCAGATAGCATAAGCATCGGGATTAACATCTTGCCCAAACAAGACTACCTCATCATCACTTTTACCAAGCCTTTCTCTCGCCCGTTGTTTTGCGGTAAAAAGCATTCCTCCTGTTCCGCAACAGCCATCATACACTTCTATAATTTTATCCTTTTTACCAAAGACTTCCGCATGCTCGGCTAAAATTAAATCAATACACAAATCAACTATCTCGCGCGGGGTGTAGTGGTCGCCCGCCTCGGCGTTGGCTTTGTATTCACGGATAATCTCTTCAAAAATATATCCCATACTATGTTGGTCAACAGAAGTTAAACTAAAATCAATATCGGCAAACTCCCGTATCATTTCTAGCAAATGGTTACCCTTTGATAGATTTTTGACTTCTTTTTGAAAATCAAGATTGTCCAAAATATCTTGGACATTCTCGCTGAATGCTTTTATATATTCAACAAAATTTATTTTAATGTTTTTGATGTCACCCAATAAGTCACTAAAAGTAATGCACTTAGAATTATAAAAAGGCACACCGCATCTTTTCATAATAGCGGCTTCTTTTTGTTTTGACTCTAACTTAGCAAAAACTTCTAAGGCTTTTTTTATCTCTTCATTCTTTTCTTCCAGCATACAATCAAAGCGGCGTAATATACAAAAAGGTATAATTACATTGCCATATTTTTCGCTTAGATAAAGCCCACGAAGCTTATTCGCAACGCTTTTTAGAATATGCTTAATCTTGTTATCAAGCTCTGGTCTATTCTTTATCATTGGTTTAGTCATTATTGTTTTCCTCTTCGATGATGCGAATCAACTCCACATTTTTGAATATTTTTGGGTTGCCCTTTTTGCCAACCATTACTTCTTCTTCTATAAGCCCTGCATTCTTAAAGTTTTCTAAATATGCTGTAATAGTGTTCTTGTTGGGCATTTCTATTTTTGGCTTGCCACTAGCTTTATCAACACAAATTACAATCTCTAAATCCTTTCTAGTAAAATATACTTTTGTAAACATTATTTTAATAATGCCTTTAATCAACTCCGTATGCCCCTTAAAACCACGCTCCTCATTGATGTATTCTGTAGTAGAATACCCATCAACTTTTGCAGATATTGCATTAACCAGCGACAGCGTTTTTTGTGCTGACTTCAAAAAGCTAGTCAACGTGAACTCCACGAATGGCACATAATCACCGTCATCACAATCCTGCAAAAATTGATAATACTCTGATTTGTGCGTGTTGATAAAATTACTTGCATACAATATCGGTGCACATAAATAATTCTTTTGCACCATAAGCAAAATATTGATTATCCGTCCCGTGCGTCCGTTACCGTCTTTATATGGGTGAATTTTTTCAAACTGCTGATGTGCAAGAGCGATTTTGATAAGCGGATGAATTGTGTAAATATCATCACTATAAACAAACTCTAACATATCATCCAAAAGGTTTTTAATAACCCCTTCGCCATGTGGCGGGGTATAAACAATTTCTCCTGTCGCTTTGTTGACTATGCGAGTAAGGGATGTTTCTATTTTCGGGCTATTTTTCCGCACTCCCGTTTCACTAATGCCAAGCAATGCTTGCATCTGGTCAATATCCTCTCGGTTAAACATCTCTTTTTGAGTTAAGAGACTGCTGCCATATTTTATTGCATCAGTATAGGCGTGCACCGCTCTAGTTTCCTCTGAATCAAAAACGCCAAGAACCGCCTTGAATAACTCGTCATTAGTGGTCTCAATATTTTCAATGCTGCTAGACTGCCTCGCCTCTTGCATGTAAAGTGTGTCAAGAAACACTTCCAGCGATGGTTTTTTCTTTAATTCGTAATTGAGTATCTCAATTGCAACACGAGCCTCCTCCGCCATTTTTAATATAGCGGGGTTTTCTTCAAATTTAATATTAGTAAGTCTTATAAGACCATTGTTTGGAATACTTTTATCCTGCACAAAAAAATCCTCTCGCATAGAGATACCTCTACACAAGAGAATTATATCATAACTACCATATAAATAGCAACTATTATTTATCCCTTTTCTAAACAAAATTTAGGACAAATGATTGTGCTCGTATTGAAACCTATTTAGTCCTGCGGTCTATAAAGTTTTCCGTCAACATCCATTCTATTGTATCTGTTATAAAGGGTTTCATCTGAATCGTACGAAAAATATTCAAACCCTCCAAGATAAGCTATACCTAGATTATAGTCTTTGAATATTTGCTTAGCTAAAGCCGTTATGGTCATAGGCTTGCCACCTTTATATTTTACTGCCTTAGCTCCACAAATAATAGCCTTAACTTCTGGCTTCTTTATAAAATAAATCTCGTCCCCATCTTTTAATCCCATAGAATAAAAATCTTTATTGGGGCGTCTTATAATCTTTTCTTGACCCGTCTCATCTGTTATCTCTTCGTTGTCAGTTTCTCTCTCGGTTACATTTTTTGTGCCCTTTAATGTCTCGGCTCTCTCAATCGCTTTTTCTATACAACCGCTCCAAAAAAACTCTGTCTTTGAACCGCTAGACCTAAAATGACGAAAATCTGCAAACTGTCTATGAATTTCATCCTCTAATCAACATCTTCACATTCAAAAATGGCCGGATAATCATATAAATCAGGCACATTGCTCGATGACAAGTTCCTATCCACAACCTCTAGTTTGGTTGTCTTGCCTATTTTAGTCAAATGTGGGAATGCGGGATTCCTCGCAAAGTACAAAAGACCCTTTTCGCCTGCTCCATATTTTTTAGCCATATATTTTTATCTCCGTTAGAATAGTGTGTATAGTCGCCTACAATAAATATTGTAGCAGATAAACCTATAAAAAACAAGCGAAATCTCCTTACTTATCTACTTTTTATCCTCCAGCTCGGTTAGTATTTCAGTAAGTAGCTCGCCATCTAATTCTCTGCCCATAGAAAGCAATTTTTTTGCTTTTCGTAGCTTTTCTAAATATATTTTAGAGTTATATGCACTAAACAAACTCTCTATTGAGGCAACTGCATCTTCAAATGAAATATCCTTGGCATACGGATAAGTTTTGGAATAGTTGTCCCATAGCTTCTTCAAATCGGTGCTTGCTTTGATTTCGCCAATTAACGCTTCCGTATTATCAAAAATATGCCCCGTGCCCCTTTTGCTTGCCGTTGCTAAAATGGCGGCATAAAATGTTTTGACATCAATTTTATTGCGATACATTTTATCAATGATGTAGCAATCATAAAAATCCCTCATGCGGGTATTCAAAACACTTCTTGACAAAATGGTCTCGATTTTTTCTGATAAAACCGTCTCGATATTATATGAGTATAACTCAATCTTCCGTTTATCTAGCATCGTCTCAATACCAAATTCAATCTCTTTAGGAGTTATTGCATCGCCTTTTGTAATGTCTAGCTTGATGTTATCACGCACCCTGTCAAAGATAACATCAAGGCTTACCCTAAAGCATTCATAGTCGCTTTCGTCCCGAATATTCTCCGCTCCCTTATAAACAAATTCAACATTGTCATCCATCTTAATGGCAATAATTTTCTTGACAGCGTATTCAACAGATTCTAAATGCAACGGCATTCTTTTGATTGTAATATCAATATCCATTGTGGAACGGGCGGCTATTCCTACAAGGGCAGAAATTAGCACGCCTCCCTTAATGATGAATTTTTGTTTTTGCTCCGAAAGAGAAACTCTCTCTAAAAATCTCTCAATAAAATATCGCTTTTGCAAAACCTGTGCGTTAATGCCAGTTTGTCTTGAAAGGTTTTTGATTAAATCGTTTAATTGCCTTGATGTTTTCATAAAAGTGCCTCCATATATCCCCTGATTGTGTCTCTGGCTTTTTTTGTCGTAGCATAGCTCATCAGTTTTGAAATATTTTTGTTTTTAGAACGAGCATACGCCTTGATAACTTCCAAAGCCACATCCTTATCCCCTTTGAAATTACCGGAGCAAAAATCGACAATAGTTTTCTCAATATTAAAGCACCTCACTTCTCTATTAAACATAGTCTTTGTAACAACAATATCCTCTTGTTTGATTTCGGCGCTATAATAAATCTTTGCATTGCCGTCAGTGAGAAGTCTTGAATTATACCCCGATGGCACTGTCACCGAGAACACCAACGGGTCTCGTGTTGTAAACCCCAAAAAATAGGCTGCCGTCTCATGCGAAAAAATAGCCTTATCATACTTGCGTTGCAAAATAAAAGCATCATCAGGCAAGGTCTCGGCAGTGACATAAACACCATGACTGACACTCTCAATCAGCCCCGCCAACTTAGCCTGCCGCAAGCTCTCTCTTGAAATCCCTAGCTTGCTTGCATCCGACGCAAACAGAATTCCGTTATTCTCCGCAGCAAGCTGCATAATTAAATCTAAAGCACTTGACATATGCTCGTATATAATAATATATTTGCGACATAATGTCAAGCAAAAAATCACACCTTTTATTATTTATTTCAAACTATTTTATCAAACTCTTCAAGCCATAAAACCTCGCTAAAGCCTCTCATTCACATTGTGGCATATTTTTTCAACTTCTCTGCACCCCCGTACCAATTAAAAATCCGCCACGGAGAACAAAATTTGTCCAACTTGGCGGAAGAAAACGATAAAAAAATTAAACTTTAGGAAGAAAACATCTTTCAAAAATCCGAGGTAGCCACGGAAATCGCAACTGATTTTTTATTGTTTTTATAAAAATTAAGTATCTTTTTATTTGACAGAATTTTTAACTTTGAATATACTGAATATATTGCTTAAATTGTGGCACATCTGTATATTGATTTTTGCAAAATATATATTAAAGGAGTAAACTTAAACTTATGAAAAGACGCTCAATCGCTCTAATGGTGATATTTACTTTTATCACTTTTGGTATTTATGCTTTTGTATGGACAGTTATGTTCCAAGCAGAATTAAAAAGAACCACCGGTGACGGTGCAGGTGTAGGATTACATATTTTACTAATGTTATTTACATTTGGAATATATGCTTTATATTGGCATTATGCTGCATCGGTTAGATTAATTAAGGCTGGTGCTAGAGATGTTAGTCCGCTAGCAAATCTACTGTTGGCTATCTTTACATTTACTTTTATACCAATGTTACTTAAGCAAATGTCAGCAAATCATATTGCAAATTAAATATGTAATATTGCATAACTAAATAAGTAAATAATATAAAAACATCAAGAGTAGAAAAATCATACTTTTGATGTTTTTTATCAATTACTGATTGTTAGTTCCTTAGAATTACTTGCCCCTAAAACTAAAGACAACTTTACTATTACATATTACTACATATTACTCGCAACATCTCATCAATTGATTTTCTGTTGTTTTTATATTTTTTATAACTCTAAGTAATCCTCATAACTCATATCTCTGTCTAATACCTTAGTATCTTCTATTTCTATTATGCGGTTGGCAACGGTACTCATAATTTCTTCGTCGTGAGTAATAAACATAATGCCACCTTTAAAGTTTTGCATACCTTTATTAAGTGCCGTTATGCTTTCTAAATCTAAGTGATTTGTAGGCTCGTCAAATACTAAAAAATTAGCACCGCTAAGCATCATACGAGAAAGCATACATCTAACCTTTTCACCACCTGATAAAACCTTTGCTTTTTTTAATGCTTCTTGACCACTAAACAACATTCTGCCTAACCAACCACGCAAGTATTCTTCAAATTTTTCTTTACTGTATTGCCCAAGCCATTCCACCAAATTTAAATCCACTCCGTCAAAATAGTAGTCATAGTTTTGAGGTAAATAAGCTGTTGTGATAGTCTGCCCCCATTTTACAAAACCTTTATCGGGCTTTTCTATGCCCATAATAATATCAAACAGCATACTAACAACGGGACTTTTGCTAGTAATAAACGCAATCCTGTCATCTTTTTTTAGCTTAAAGCTAACATCCTTAAAAAAGCCTTTTTTAGTTAAGCCTTCTACTTCTAAAATCTCATTGCCCGCTTCTCTTTCGTACTTAAAATCTATAAACGGATAGCGACGGTTAGAAGGCTTAATGTCAGATAATTCGAGTTTTTCTAACTCCTTTTTACGACTTGTTGCTTGCTTAGATTTAGAGGCGTTAGCAGAGAATCTAGCTATAAAGTCTTTTAATTCTTTAGCTCGCTGTTCGCTCTTTTTATTAGCCTCTTTAGCTTGCCTTTGAAGCAACTGACTTGTCTCGTACCAAAAATCGTAATTTCCTACAAACATATTTATTTTCTTAAAATCCACATCGCAAATATGAGTGCAAACACGGTTAAGAAAATACCTATTGTGCGAAACAATTATAATAATACTATCCTCTAGTTCGTAAAGATAATTTTCTAGCCACTTAACACTTTTGGGATCTAAATTATTTGTAGGCTCATCCAGCACCAAAATATCGGGCTTGCCAAAAAGACTTTGAGCTAGTAGCACCTTAACTTTAACCTTAGGGTCGATATCGCCCATTTTTTGATGAAATAAATCTGAGTCAATTTTGAGTGAGTTTAACAGCGCTTCTGCACTGCTCTCAGCTTCGTAGCCACCAAGTTCTGCAAATTCTGCTTCTAGCTCACCTGCTTTAATGCCGTCCTCATCACTAAAATCTTCTTTAGAATAAAGTGCCTCTCGCTCTAACACTAATTCTGATAAACGCTTATGCCCCGCCAACACACACTCTAACGCCGTAAAATGGTCGTAAAGATGTTGATTTTGTGCTAAAACCGACATTCTATCGCTTTTGTCGATATGAACATCACCTTTATTAGGCTCTATCTCGCCTGTAAGAATTTTTAGAAATGTACTTTTGCCTGCCCCGTTAGCGCCGATAATCCCGTAACAGTTGCCCTTAGTAAACTTAATGTCTACTCCTTCAAAAAGCACTCGGCTACCAAACTGTAGACTTACATTATTAACTGATAACATATTTTTTACTCCTCGCTTATTGCTAAAGCGACAAAGTTAATATTAACACATAGCTCTTCCTTATGACAAGCAAAAAACTATTGACAAATCCAGAGAAATACTTTATCTTATATCCTAAGATTGCACAAAGGTGTGTTTGTTTTTTCGAACCACCTTTTTTGTTATTCAAATATTTTTTGCTATTCCTAAATAGCAAATAGCTAATTAGAAAAATATGGTAAAAAAAATTATAAAAAGACTAATTATAAGTGCATTTATTTTACTTGCCTTTTCATTTATTTTATACGGCAGTATTGTGCTTATGCTTATGTTGCTTCGTGGAATAAGCCTATCCTTTTTTGCAAGTTATTTTACATGGCTTAGAAATATTCTAAGAGGGGATCTCGGATTCTCATTTTTGTTTCAACAGCCTGTTAGCACGGCTATATTAGAACATATTGGAATTTCAGCATTTATAATGTTTTTAGGCTTAACTATTGCCTATCTTATTGCAATACCATTAGGAATAAAATGTGCCACAAAACAAAATTCTAAGTTTGATATAGTTAGCTCTACTTTAGTACTGATTAGCACAGCATTCCCTGCATTTTTCATAGCAGCTATTATCATTCATTTTCTTGCGATTCAATTAGGATTGTTTCCTTCTTTCGGTTTAATTTCGGGCAATTTGCCTGAAGGTACTTCTAACACAGTTATATTTTTTAATCGTATTTGGCATTTAATTTTGCCTGTGTTTACAATCGCCATTTTAAATATTGGTACACTAGCCAGACATACTAAAGCAAATCTGCTAGAAGTTTTAGATAGCGACTACATAAGAACTGCTCGAGCAATGGGAGTTAAAGAAAAAACCGTTATAAATAAGTTTGCACTAAAAAATACTGCCATCCCTCTATCTACTTTTATGGCTAGTGTGCTTCCGACAATATTTGCCGGCACTATGTTTGTGGAAATTGTTTTTTCGCTACCAGGAATTGGCTTTGCCGCCTTTAGAGCACTAATGGCGGGCGATTTTAATTTTGTAATGGGCTTTAATCTCTTTTTAGCGATGCTAACTATTTTAGGTGTTCTTTTAAGTGATATTGTTTACATAATAGTAAACCCCAAAATAAAAACAGCCTAATACTTTTATCTTTCATAAATATCTTTCATAAAAAACATAAAACATCCCTCACTTAAAAACAAGCAAGGGATGTTTTGTATATATTATCATTTTTATCTACTTCTACTGGCTATCCTTATAAATAATCGTAAAAACTCCATATACAACCAAATTAGTGTTATAAGCAGTCCAAAACTAGCTACCCACTCAAAGCGTTTATCTAGTCCTGCCTGTACTATCATTGTCATACGATTTAGGTCTAATAGTATCATAAGCGATGCTAAAATTACCATAACCACATTTATACCAATTGCTAAAGGACCATTACCAAAAAACATCATCCACATATTACCACCAATACCGCCGATAAGTGCTATTAAAAACAATACTAAATTAACAAACAACATGCCGATAAGAGCCGAAATCATAAACTTTCTAAATCCACTACCAACTCTAATTATTCCAGTTGAGTAAAGTATCATCATAATACCAAACACACCGATTGTAGCAAGTAGTGCCGAAAACACCTCTCCACCAAAACCCCAATATGTTACCATAAGTGCCGTAAAGCCCATCGTAAGACCTTGCAATACCGCATAAATACTTCCTGCTATTTTTGTGGCATTAGGATTAAGTATTGCTACAAAACCTAATATAAATGTAAGTATACCGCTACCGATAAGTAGTCCTATTATTAGGTTAAAATTAGCGTAAATATCCATAAAGCTAAAACCTATAAAAGAAGCAATCGCACTAATAAAGGTTAATAACACTAAAAATATACTCTTTCTAGCAATGCCGCCATAAGTAGCCGTTTCTGTTACCGCTACACCTTCATTCATTCTAGAAATTCGCCCAAGAGCTGGATTTCCTGTTATCATAATTTTTTGCTGTCCGAAAATTCTTCGCATAAAGGCTTCTAAAAGCAATCCGCTTTCTTAGTTATGCCGAAGGTTTTTCAAGATCTCCCTCCAAAATAAAATTATATGCCTGTTGAGTAAAAGCTATACTAATTAAAATTTATTACTCTATTTGCTCAACAAAACCATTATAATATATTGATTTTAAAAGTCAAATAAAAAAACTATTTTACAATCTTTTCAAATCATATAAAAAACTCTCAACTTTTTGCACAGCGGTTTTTAGGTTTTGCATACTTGTAGCATAACAAGCACGAATATAGTTTAAGCCTTCGGCTCCAAAGCCACTGCCAGGAACTACTGCCACCTTTTGGGTTAAAAGTAATCTTTCAGCAAAATTATCGCCTGTTAAGTCTGTGCTTTTAACAGATGGAAAAGCGTAAAAGGCTCCTTCTGCCGAATTACAGGTTAATCCCAATCGATTAAAGCTATCAATTACAAATACACGACGCTCATTATAGCTATCCCGCATTTTTTTAACTGTGATAAATTCTTCTTTTTTGCCCTCTTCTAAAGCAGCAATAGCAGCATATTGACCCACTGTAGGGGCACTCATTATAGTATATTGATGCATTTTAACCATAGCGTCCATAATCTCTTTAGGGGCACCAACATAACCTATCCGCCAGCCCGTCATAGCAAATGCTTTAGAAAATCCACTTATATATATGGTTCTGTTTTTCATATCCTCCAGCGATGCCACTGAGGTATGTATGCCGGAATATGTTAATTCTGCATAAATCTCATCTGCTATAACTAATAAATCGTGCTTTTTTATTATAGGAATAAGCACTTGCAACTCTGATTTAGTCATTATAGCACCCGTTGGGTTACAAGGATAGGACAAAATTATCGCCTTTGTTTTTTTAGTAATCGCTTTTTCTAATGCCTCGGGAGTTAACTTAAAATTGTTTTCGAAAATTGTTTTTATAGGTTTGGGAACACCTCCGACAAGAGTAATATTTGGAGCATAACTAACATAACCAGGATCTGTTAAAAGCACTTCTTCACCCGGATTTATAATTGCTCTAAGTGATAAGTCTATAGCTTCACTGGCACCAACTGTAATAAAAATTTCCGTATCTGGACGATAGCTTACTTCAAAACGAGTTTCTAGATAGTCGCTGATTGCAACACGCAAAGCATACTCTCCTTGGTTGGAAGTATATGCTGTTTTGCCTTCTTTAATAGACTTTATTCCAGCTTCTCTAATATAATCTGGCGTTATAAAATCCGGCTCTCCCACTCCAAGTGATATAGCATCTTTTATAGTAGAAGCTATATCGAAAAATTTTCTAATTCCGCTAGGCGGTATATTTTGTACTGTTTTATTTATTTTATTTTCGTAATTCATAAATTATCCTAATGTTTATCTATTATATTCTGTAGATACTCTTTAGTTAAATTATTATCAGCAAAAGCTTTATCTATATTGTGAGTGTGAATAAAATTATCTGATAAACCTAATGTTATGATACGCATACCTCGTTTGATTAAATTGTTTTTATTATAAAATACTAGTACGCTATTGCCGAAACCACCATTTAGAGCATTATCTTCTAGAGTTATTATTAAAGTATTTTCTTTTGCTATCTCTGTTAAAAGTTCTTTGTCTAACGGCTTTACACTTCTAGCATTTATAATACACGCACCTTTTGTTCCAGTTGCTAGTTTTAACATACGATTACCTACAGCTAAAATATATTTGTTGTAATCGCAATCTCTCTCTTGGCTATCCTCTCCAAAACCTTCTACAAACGGAAATGATTCCCACTTACCAACTTCAAACTCTGTTGCAAAACCATAATTTTTCTCGTATGATTTCGGGTATCTTATTACTAGCGGAGCATTAAACTCCGTCGCAAACTCTATCATTGCTTTTAACTCGTCGCCGTCCTTTGGGCTAAGCACAGTCAGGTTAGGAATGCTAAATAGATAAGATAAATCAAATACTCCTTGATGAGTAACTCCGTCTGCACCCACAACTCCTGCCCTATCTATTAGAAAGATTACCGGTAGATTATCTATAGCAACATCATGAATAATTTGGTCGTAGCCTCTTTGCAAAAACGAACTATATAGACATACAAACGGCTTTAGCCCGCCTTTAGCTAAACCGCCTGCTAGTGTTACAGCGTGACCCTCTGCTATACCAACATCAAAAAATCTATCATTATATGCCTCACCAAAGCTCTCTAAACCTGTACCTTGCGCCATAGCCGCCGTAATGGCACAAATCTTATCGTTGTTTTTTGCTAATTCACAGAGCGTTTCTCCTACTATATCCGAAAATTTTTGTTCACTTTTTTCACCTAACGGTGCTAACCCGTGATATGCACTCGGATTATTTTCAGCATCTTCAAAACCTTTACCTTTTTTAGTAATTACATGTAGTAACACTGGTCCGTTTATGCTAGTTGCTTGAGAAATCATTTTTGTAAGATTGCCCAAATCATGCCCATCATAAGGACCGTAATATCTAATCCCCAACTGCTCGAACATTTTATTTGTGCCGACAAGCGTACTAAAAATTCGTCTGATTTTGTCTAAGAACTTAAATAAGCCATGCCCAATAAATGGTATCGCTGATACAACACGACGAGTTTTTTGTTTAAAATTTAGGTAACTAGGAGCAATCCTTAACTTAGTAAAATATTTACTCATACCGCCGACATTTTTTGATATACTCATATCGTTATCGTTTAGTATGATAATAACTTTTTCGTTACTGGCACCCAAATCATTAAGTGCCTCCAATGTTAAACCGCCTGTTAATGCCCCATCACCAACGACGCAAACGATCATGCGGTTTTCATTTTGTAACCTACTTGCCCTTGCTAGCCCAACCGCAACCGATAACGCATTAGAAGCATGCCCCGCTATAAAAGCGTCATGCTCACTTTCACTCGGCTTTGGAAATCCTGATATTCCTTCATCCGTTCGTAAATTCTCAAAACCTTCTACTCTGCCCGTCATCATTTTATGAGCATACGCTTGGTGACCAACATCCCATAGAATTTTATCTTGTGGAGAATTTAAAACACTGTGAAGTGCAATAGCAATCTCGACTGCACCCAAACTCGACGCCAAATGTCCTCCAGACTTTATAGAGGTTTGCGTTATATATGCCCGCAGTTCTAAAGCATATTCCTTTTTTTGCTCTAGAGTTAATTTTTTCAACTCGCTTGGCAAGCTGATTTTATGTAAGTATTTGTAATCCATTAAGATTAAAAATCTATGAAAATTAAAACCAACTGAATTGTAGAGGCGGACATTAACCGCCCCTATAATTTAGCAGTTTTATTTATCGTTTAGCTATTATTTATTTTAACTTCTATTGCTTTCTAAGTGCAAACTTTAGTGCTAAATCCTTAAAAAAGTTAGTATTTTTACCCTCTAATTGTTTCAATACTTTTATTGCTCTTTGCGTACTATCACCTAGAGTTTGCGTGGCTCTACTTTTTCCGTATATGTTTACAAATGAAGTGTTATTATCTTTTTTGCCTTTGTCGTTGTAATCTAACACATCATCTCTGATTTGAAAAGCATAACTAAAGTAGTCGGCAAAATTTACCATATGCTCTATTTCCTCTATGCTAGCTCCACCTAAAATCGCACCACTAGCACACGGAGCTATAATTAAATTACCTGTTTTATGCCTAACCACAAACTTTAAAGTATCGCCAGAAATCGTGTCGCCCGCCTTTATATCTATAACTTGCCCCGCAATCAATCCTCTAGCCCCCATACTTTTAGCTATATAATTACTAGCCTTTAGATACTTTTTATAATCTTCACTAGCAAGCGAGGCTTCAATAATCAGTTCATACGCTAGATTAAGTAACGCATCGCCCGCCAAAATCGCAACACCCTCGCCAAAGAGTTTGTGGTTAGTTGGCTTACCTCGCCTAAAATCATCATCATCCATACTGGGCAAGTCATCGTGAATTAAGCTATAAATATGAATACATTCTATAGCAACAGCAAACTTTATAATATTTTCGTTAGGCTCGCCTGCAAACATTTTATAAGTCTCAAGAAGTAATATAGGACGCAATCTTTTACCGCCGTTTATTAAACTATATTCCATAGCTTTATAAAGTAGCTCCGGAACATCTTTAACATCTGCGAAAACTCGCCTTAGTTGAGTTTCAAAATTCTCAACCTTTTGATCATATAATTTTTGAAAATTCATTAGTTAATTTAACGGTTCTTCAATTAGCTTACCCATTTCCTCTTTTATAACACTAATTCTATTTTTCGCAATATGTAGAGAACTTAGACATTCCTTTGTTAAAGAAAGCCCTTCTTCGAAAAAAGCAATTCCTTCCTCTAATGGAAGATTTTTATTTTCTAATTTTTTTACTAAATCCTCTAGCGAGGTTAATTTTTTTTCAAAACTCATATTTTTTGTTGCCCGAAAACTATTTGCATAAAAATTGCTAAAAAAATCAACTATCGCAATTTTAACCAAAACTTTTTCAAGCCTTAATCCTTTTCCATAACTTTCGCCCCGACTTTACCATCAGAGTAAAAAATATTTATGTTATCGCCCAGCTTTAGATATTTGGCACTTACTACGGCTTTTTTATCTTTTTCTATCCTAGCGTAACCTTTAGAAAGCATTTTTAGCGGGCTAGCACTATCTAACTTTACTGATAACGAAGCTAATAACATTTCTTTTTCCTGAAGTAAGTTATCTACAGCAAAGTTAAGTCTCGCACTAAGCATTTTTGTATTAGCTGTTGCTAATGTAATTCTATCACCAGCAAATCTCTCAACTGAAAAGCTGGCTAACATCGCCCTTGCGTAATTAGCATTATACAGCTTATCTAAATTTTCCGCAAGCAATAAACCTAAAGTAACTACTTTATTATATACACTAAGTAATTTTTCCGCCACAAAACTTGCCGAAGCACTCGGCGTTGGCATTCTAAGATCACTAGCGTAATCGCATAGCGTTGTATCTGTTTCGTGCCCAACAGCCGAAATTGTAAACACCCTACAGCTACTAACTGCTCTAGCAATACCCTCGCTGTTAAAAACCGATAAATCCCCCGCCGAGCCTCCGCCACGCATAACAACTACTACATCTGCAATATCATTATTATTAACAACATCTAATGCTTTAATAATATCTGCCACGGCCTCGTCACCTTGCACTCTAACAGGATAAAATTTTACATCCACTTTAGCCTTGCTATTAAATAAAATCTCGGTAAAATCGTGCCTAACTGCCCCCGCATCACTAGTAATAAGTAATACTCGATTTATAAATTTTGGGAGTTGTTTTTTATTACTAAAAACCCCCTCTAATTGAAGTGTCGCTTTTAGCTTTAATAAAGCTAATGCCTCTTCCCCCTCGCCTACTTTTTTAATTTCTCTAGCTACAAAACTAATTTTAGAATTTTTCGCCCAAAAATTGACAGCTCCTGTTATCTCTACTTTAGTACCGAGAGGAATATCCTCATAGCAAGAAAAAAGCGAACACGACAACCTACTATGTTCGTCTTTTATAGTAAAAAAAGTATTAGTTCCAACTTGCTTAAACTCCTCAATTTCTCCCACTACAACTACACTATGAAGAATAAGTTCGTCATCAAAAACACCTTTTATATAGTTTGTAAGCTCTGACACAGATAATATGCGTTTTTTATTCATTATAACTTTGTAGCTTTTAGCGTATTTTTTAATAACATAGCAATAGTCATCGGTCCTACTCCACCGGGTACTGGTGTAATATGCCCTGCTACTTTACTCGCCCCATCAAACTCCACATCGCCGTATAATTTACCTTCAAAGCGATTTATCCCCACATCTATAACAGTTGCGCCAAACTTAATCATATCGCCTGTAATAAATTCTTTTTTACCTATTGCAACAATTAAAATGTCAGCTTGCCTAGTATGATAAGCTAAATCATTTGTGAGAGAATGACAAACCGTAACA
Organism: Defluviitaleaceae bacterium; assembly: GCA_009780765.1. GTDB lineage: Bacteria > Bacillota > Clostridia > Lachnospirales > UBA5962 > WQZK01. The sequence goes on along the minus strand of WQZK01000001.1, from coordinate 35,897 downwards.
GTAGCGTTTTCAGCCAGCAACATCTGTACTAGTGGTTTACCTACTATGTTACTCCGCCCCACTATAACAGCATGCTTGCCTTCAATTGATTGACCCGTTGATTTTATTAGCTCTACACAACCGCTTGGCGTACAAGGTGCTAGACAATCTAAACCTAATGCTAGCTTGCTAGAATTTATCATAGTAAAACCATCGACATCTTTATTAGAATTTACCGCTTGCAGAATTTCTTGTTCATTTAAGTGTTTCGGTAGTGGCAACTGAATCAAAATTCCGTCTACGCTACTATCGCTATTCAACTTTTCTATAAGCAATAAAAGGTCATTTTTATTAACCTTCTTATCTAGTTTATATTCTACCGATTTTATGCTACTCTCGCTACACGCCATAACTTTATTTTTAACATAAACCTCGCTAGCAGGATTATTGCCAACCAAAACAACAGCAAGACAAACCCTCCTAGCTTTTTTTCTAATAAATTCCTTTGCTTTAGTAGCAACTTCCTCTTTAATTTTTTGGGCAATCGCCTTGCCGTCTATAATTACTGTATTCATACTTTATAATTCTCTAATAACTCCTCTTTTTTGTCTATAACGCTTGATAACACACCATGAATAAATTTTGAGGATTTTTCGCTTGAATACATCTTTGCTAGCTCTAATGCTTCGTTAAGAGCCACCAAGTCGGGAATATCATCTAAAAACAAAATCTCGCCAACTGCCAAAAGTAAAAGTGCTAAATCTACTTTATAAATCCGCTCTAACTTAAAACCTGTTGAAAATTCGGCAATGGTTTTTTGTAAAAAATCAAAATTATTATCAACGGTGCTTAAAAGCGTATCAAAAAAATCGGCTTGCCCTTCTAGTTTTTCTTTGGCTACCGATTTACTAAACTCATTTCTTTCGCCCGAAATTAACTTTTCGTAAACAAGTGCAAAAGCATACTCTCTTGCTGTTTTTCTTTTGATAGATTTAATCTCGTTTCCCATTTTCTGTATTTTTTCGCTTTCGTTATTCATTATTTTTTTCTTCTTGCTTTGAAGTTAGCTCTTCTCCATTTTCAATTGTGATTTGTGTATAAAGCGTTGTGCATTGCTCCTCAATTCCCATAACATGAACATTTATCCTGCCTACTTTTTTATCCGTCATGGTCTCTAATGCCTTTTTAACATTTTCTTGCACCAAAAAAGCAACCTCTGTGCAACGAATTCCTTTTACAACAGAAATAAATACATCTACAGACAAATCTTTTAAGCCTTCCTCTGTGCGAACTCCCCGCCCTTCTAGCTTGGCAACACCTTTTACCTCAAGTGATGCTAAAGATATAACATTGTGAAGTACTTTAAACGAGTAATTCACTTTGCCTGCATTTTTTGCTCTAAATCTACTTCCTAATGGCATAAATTTTTAACCGTTGTTGTAGTTACATTCTGTAAACCAACATGGAAACGCATATGACAAACTAATAACAACAACAAGAACTAAAATTGATACAAAAATTCCTACTAATGCTATAATATTAAACATACGTAAATTTCTACAAGTACATTTATCTAAAAACACTTTTAGAGTCGGTGCTGCCAATAACATACACAGCACAAACATACTTGCAATATAGTAAGCATTGCCCAAGTTTACATTAAATAATGCTACAAAAAATGTAAGTATAGATACTATTACCAACACTGCCGTAAATAACAACACACATACATTTAATGTGCGATGTTTTTTAACTGCCATTAACTCATCAAGTGTCATTGGTTTGTTTTTCTCGCAAGCAGTCTCGGCATTATCTAATGCTTCTGCCATTGTATCTAATCTGTTATCTGGTCTGTTTTCCATATTCATAATCATCCGAAAATTCTTGACACAAAAATCATTAAAACAAACTAATTGATATGATTTTTACCGAAGTATTTTCAATATTAACTCCTTTGCTTAATTTTCTAAGCAACAACTACTTAAAGTATAAAAAAAATCTCACTAGCCGTCAAGTTATTTTTATCTTATCTGAATTTGTTTTTATTATATTTAAGATAAATTTTAGCTTTATGGTGCCATTTTTGTTATAGCAAAGTAGACTAAAAGTATCAAAGCTAAAATGGAGCTAAAACTCTTAGCAACACTACTTTATTTTCGTCAATTACAAAAACATAAACAAAGTACAATTCTAAGAAGTTTTTGCCGTGTAATTTTATTATACATTCTAACATAATTTGCATTTGTCAAATCACCAACCCAATAAGCACTATAAAAAACTCAAACTGATTATTTGTTACTTTGCCAATAAATATCTAAATTAACTAAAATAATAAAATTATTTTTCATTTCTAATTTCCCACTCTTATTTAAGCCCTATCCTACTTTTTAAATCATCCAGCGCATTATGTCCGGCACATTTTAGTCTAAAATTGCGTACGGCTACCTCTAAAATAACGGCAACATTGCGGCCTGTTTTAACAGGAATGGTTTGCATCGGTACATTTATATCTAAAATATCGTAATACTCCTCGGTTGCTCCTAGCCTATCGTATTCCTTGGTGCTATCCCAATCCTCCAAATTTATAACTAAATCAATTTCCTTATCATCCACTATAGCACTTGCCCCATACATCAAGCTAATATCTATAACTCCAAGACCTCGCACTTCCATAAAGTGCCTAATAGTAGCGGGACTACTACCCACTAACCTATTGCCAATTCTTTTAATATTTACCGCATCATCAGCAACGAGCCTGTGCATTCTACCAAGAAGCTCTAGTACTGTCTCACTTTTACCAACCCCGCTTTTACCAACTATTAAAACACCCATTCCATAAATATCCACTAGCACACCGTGTTTTCGAGTTGAAGGTGCTAATAGTTCGCTTAGATACATACTTAAATCACTAAAAAGTACTGTAGATCTAGCTTGGCTACCTAGCACTACCCTATTATATTTTTGAGCCGCAAATAAAAACTTCTCGCAAGCATCAAGACCGCTAGAAAGTATAACGCACGGAATATCACGCTCAAATAATGCATCAACCGCTATCTTTCGTTGCTCTTTATCCAAAGTACAAATATAAGCTGTTTCTTGCTCACCGATAACTTGCACTCTGTCTGAAGCAAAATACTTGTGAAAGCCCGCTAAAAATAAGCCGGGACGGCTTATATTACTGGTACTGATATGCAAATGCGTATTGCTACCTGTATACATAGGCATTAAACATAATTTTTTACAAAATTCATCTATCGTTACAGCCACCGTTTCAGTTTGCTTTTGAATTTTTATTTTTTTAACTGAATTGTTCTTTTTCATGAAATTAATCCTTGTCTTCGGCATCATTAACCCCTTCGATTTTTTCTGCCACTACTTTTTTTCTTTTTAAAACTTTATCTAACATTGCTTTTATTGACTCATCGCCCGAATTAAGCACAAGTAATGTCATACAAATCATAAAAAATGCTCCGCCGATTAACAAATTAAATAGACTGCTTAAATTAACAAAAAGCGATAATAAAATCAATCCTATTGCCATCGCAAGCAAAATTGCGATTCTTGCGATTTTTATTTTTGAAAATAACCACCACACATCCTTTTTAACATAAATTAACTCTACTGTCAAAACAAGAATTTCGGCTATCAGAGTAGCAATAGCTGCCCCAATAATGCCGAGTATCGGAATAAGTATAATATTTAGTATCAAACACATCACAGCTGCTATAGATACAACGACAATAACAAACCTTTCTTTCTTTAAAGGAATTAGATACTGAAGTCCAATAATGTTTGTTAGAGTCGCTATAAAAATAATAGCAGCATCTATTCTTAGAACTATAGCCGAGCCCGTAAATTCGTAACCTAATAAAAGCAATATAATATCGTAAGCATAAATCGCTAAAAATAGAACAATAGGAATCGCTATGATACAAATAACATTAACTGCTCTAGCTAGTAGCTTTCTAAAGTCATCCACTTTGTTATTTTCTACATAAAAGGTGATCCTAGGCACTAGCACCGTTATAATAGAGGCGACTCCTACTAGTATCATACGAGCAATCTTTATACCAACGCTATATAAACCGACATATTCTTCGCCTAGCATAAAACCCAGCATGACGGTTCCTAAGTTTGCTATAACACTTCCGCCTAAAACCAGCAATAAAAATAAAAATATCGGCTTTAGGTGCCGCTTAAAGTTATATTTTTGCAACCTTTTAAATGAAACGAATTTTCTAGCATATAAAATCGAAACAATACTAGAAATTACTCCCAAAGAACTTATTATTAAAACATATCTATATAGATGCTCGGGACTTCTAACAAAACTAAATAAAAACACTATCTGCAAGCAAGTTAGAATCATTGTTCTTATGGATAAAAACTTATATTTCTCTTTAGCTTGAAGCAACCAAACAGCGTTAATCGCCCTTAAAAAACCTTCTATTGCTATAAATATAATTAAAAAATAATGACGGTAAATTTCTTCTATAAAAAAGCTAATTGTAACTAAAGTAAAAAATGAAATTATAGCAAAAACCACATTAAGTATATAGATTTCTTGAAAGTTTTGCGACAAATTATGCTTATCATTTTGATACATTGCACACTGCCTTACCGCATATATAGGTATGCCTAAAGATGCAAATATAATAAAGTAACCAACAAAGCCAGTCAAGAAACTATTTATCCCAAGACCTTCGGGCAATAAAATGCGTGCAAAATACGGAAAAGTAATTATAGGCACTAGTAAACCTACAACTGTCATTATCATATTGTACATCGCATTTTTTTTAATGCTTGGTTTTTGTTCTAAATTTTCTGTCATTTTACTGTATACTAGCTATACCATCGCTAAAAACATCTAAAGGTTTATTGTTTAATACAGCTTTAAAAACCTCTACTAATCTCTCTGCCGCTATGTCGGCATTTTGCTCATTATAAATTGTATTATAAGCATTAGCACTCATCTCTTGCCTTAGTCTTTCGTTATCTAAAAGTTGTAGAAATTTAATATAAAAATCATTTTTACATTTATTCTTAAAAACAAAACCGTTTATTCCGCTTTTTAATAAAAATGGCACAGACCCAATTTTATCGCTTGCTAAACAAGCACAAGCTGACGCCATAGCCTCGTTTAGGACACATCCCCAGCCTTCACATGAATTTGAGGGAAACAAAAATATATGCGATTTTTGCATTTGCTCTATTACTTCGCTCGGCTTTTTAATTCCTAAAAATACTATATGGCTTTCCAGTTTTTTATTTTTCACATAATCCGTTAGTTTTTTATAGTAAGCCACATTCTCATTACCGTTGCCTATAATACTAAATCGAATATTCTTATATTGTTGCCTTACCTTTTCCACCGTTTTTATCGCTAAATCGCAACGCTTCCAATCAATTAGTCTACCGGCAAACAGTACTTCTATTTTCTCAGATTTTTTTTGCTCTAATAGATATTCCAACGTTTGTTTTTCTACAAATGGAAAATATCCCAATTTAAATGTTGTGCCTCTAAAACCCAACTGTCTATAGTAATCCTTTTTTACAAACGCTCCATACGCTAATAAATATGCGTTAGGATTTTTATATTGCTTTTTTTGTGCTTTTTTTATTTTGATTATATATCTTGCGATTGCTCTAAGTTTGCGATATAAGCTCTCAGCTTTAATAAGTCTTTCATCTGCATAAAAAATAATTTTTTTTTGCTTTATACGATCTTGTATAAACTTTTGTGATGAATCGCCCGCTATAACAATATCGGCTTTATTACATAAGCTTATTGCCTTATCAAAACATTCATCGTTTTCATAAGCCCTATGTACAAACGGATATAAGCTGTTCATATCCTGCCAGCCCATATCCAACCTAAGTTGCTCCGATGGCTTTTCGGCTATAAATGTAAAATCACATAATTCTGTCATTTTTTGACAAAATCTTAATTGATGGTGATTTAAAAAATTAGAACAAAATACTACCTTCATTACAATTCTCCTTCGTAAATATCGTGCCATAACTTATTAGCATCAATATTTTCAAACAATATAGACTTTTGATTAGCTCGCATTTCTTCTCTTCTATTTTCTTCAAATAAAAATTTAACTTTTCGATAAATATCCTCTGCCTCTGTTTTAGCTATTAGCCCTGTTGTGCCGTCTACTATCATTTCATCTACTCCGCCAACAAGAGTCGTTACTGTCGGCACACAAAAAAAACGAGCCTCGTTTATAACTGTGCAGTATGATTCGTGACGAGAGCAGTGTACAAAAATATCGGAGTTGGCTAAATACGAATATGGATTTAGTTGATTGCTTAAAAGAAAAAAATAATTCTCTAGATTATACTCAATGATTTTTTGCCTTATTTCTTCTTTTTTATCTCCATCTCCTATAATAAACCATCTAAATTTACATTTATCTTCCTTTAAGCGTTTTGCTACATCTAAAGCTATATCATATCCTTTTCCGTAAGATAAAGCACCTATAGATATAATTTTTGTATCTTGAGTTTCTAAAAATATCGAACTTAAGTTATCTATGCTACTAGCAAGCATTTTCATATTGTCAAAATCAATGATATTATACATTATTTTTATTTTTGAACTGTGTTTTTTTAGAATATTTGCATTTATGTTATGAACATGCCTGCCATTAGCAAAAACATATCTAAAATCTTTAGCGAGTTTGTAAAAATGATTGGGGTTATACTTTGTTTCTTCTAAGTTATCGTGCATCCAAGCTACTTTTACCTTAGCGTTTACTTTAGTAGCACAATATTTCATAAGCGGAGTTTGCTTAAAATCATAACAAACAACAATATCATACTCATTTGGAAAATTCTCTATTTTTTTCCAAGAGCTTGATTTTGGCATAGAGGTGTTAAAAATCTTTTTAATAAAAATACTAAACGCTTTTATAAAACGTCCTTTTTTAAGGGCTATTTTAAATACTTGTTTATTAGAAATAGTAGAATCTAATTGATAATAAAAACGCTTATCAATAGGCATTTTTATTATAGTAACATTTTTAGGAACTTCTTTTATTAACTCGCCGTTATCTATATCTAAAAGTCCTAGATGAATTTCAAAATCTGTAGTAGCTTTCATTAAATTTATCATTACCCGCTCTAGTCCACCCATTCCCATTTTACTATGGATAAAAAGTATTTTTTGCAATTCACTCAACCTCCTTATCTAATATAACTTCTTTAAATTTTTGAATAGCAATAATGTCTTCATATTTTGTTAAAAACACTTCTCTATTATAACCATTTTGTTTTTGAATCAAGTTGTTGTCTAACCTGAAATTGATTTTTTCGACAAATTCATTCGTTGTATTGCATAAATCACCCACTAAATTAAAATCTAATTCATAACCCTCAAATGCTTCGTCTGTGCCAAAAATTGTTTTGCCATACATTAAGGCTTCACAAGTTTTTACCTTCATACCGCTGCCTTCAAAAATTGGTGACACTATAAAATCTACTTTTTTGTACCAGCTAGCAACATCATCTGTTTCGCCTATTACTATTACATTATCTCGGCTAAGCTCTTCTCTAACGCTTTCAAAACCTTTGCCAACAATGTAATAATCCGCATTTGTTTTTTCTGCTACATTCTCTACAAACCACTTAATTCCATTATAATTAGGCGGAAAAAATGAGCCTAAAAATAAACCGATTTTTTTATTATTTTCCTCTTCTGTCTCAATTTGATTTTCGTTTTCGATAAAAGTATTTTTTAGAGTTATGGGTAAAAAATGAATCTTTTTTGTGTTTACTAATGGATATTCTCTTATTAATCCTAATCTATCTCTATTATTAAGTACGATAATTTCATCTGAGTATTGTACCGCACTTTGTTCGTTTTTTCTAACAATTCTAACTAATTTTTTTTCGACATCTTTAAAATATTTAACTTCTACATTATGAAAAAAAGTGATTTTTTTAGCGTTTAGATTTTTAAGTTTTTTTAATAAATTGCCATGAAACGACTGATCTAAATAAATAATATCAAAATCACCACTTTTTGCTAAATGCAAAATAGCTCTTACCTCTTTATTAGTAAAACAAATACGACAAGATAAAAATTTGCCTATTTTATTTAAAATATTAGTTTTTTTAGGTGGAGCAACAAGCGTAACATCAGAAAACAAACTAATCAATTCATAATTGCGTTTAGCTATCATAGCACCACCACCCTTTATATTAGGCGAGGCTACATCAATTCCTGTTATAAATAATACTCGTTTCATTTTTTATTTGGTTGTTTTTTATTAAAGACAAACTCTTCAAAAATTTCTAAGTGCCTTGATACCATTTTTTCATAGGTGTAGTGTTTAGCAACTCCGATTGCGTTTTGTTGCAGTTTTGATAGTTTTTCTGTATCGAAAATTGTTTCTTCAATTTGTTGAACTAAAATAGAGATATTATCTACAGGAATTACATAACCATTTTCATTATTCCTTATCATTTCTAATCCTGCGTTACACATATCAGTTGTAATAATAGGCAGTCCGCTTGCTAATGCTTCATTTATTACTAAGCCCCAAATTTCATATCTTGTCATAAGGGTAAAAATATCGGATGCTTTATAATAATCCATTAACTCAGCCTTAAAAATATGTGACACAAAATGAATCTTTTCATTATTGCCTTTCAAACTCAAAAGTTCCTCATTCGGCTCACCACCTATTATATAAAAGCCTATATTTTTATCCTTTAGCTGCTCTGCCGCTTTTATAACAACATCCATACCTTTTCTATGGATAAAACTACCAACCGAAACTACTGTTAAGTCTTCTACAATTCCTAGCTTTCGTTTTAATTCGATTTTATCTACCAAATCTAAATCTATTATATCATTTTCATAAACAGAAGTAAAGGGGTATACAAAAATGTTTTGAAGATTCGCCCCATAATATGCTAACTGCCTAACTGATGCCTCTCCTGTCGTTATGTACATCGATGCTTTTTTTATAATCCACCGCTTATACCATTTTTTTAGAAAAAACTCTTTTTTAGGAATAATTCCTCCATCAGAATTTAGTATAAACGAAATTCTTTTTCGTTTTAGATATCTTATTGCAATTTGTTGTGTTGGACTAGAATAACCACCAATAATAATAACATCCCACTTTTTAACAAGGTATTTTTTAACTTCTCTGCACTTTGCTTTATCTACATCTGTTCTTTTACCTTTTAGAAAAATGGCTTCATAATTCTCTGCTTTAAATTCTTGCCAAAGAGTATTTCTTTCACTACTGTTATTTAATTCAAATAATACAGTAAGATTACATTCTTTGCCTAACTCGTTAAAAAAACACACCCTATAAGGAGACGGCACATTAGTTAAAAATAAAACTTTTTTCATTTTTTAATTATTCCCTATGTTACTTTAGCCAAATATAAAATGTACAAACGGGTAATATCCTCCTTGCATAAGCATTTGATAAATATACATAGACCAATAAATGCCAAAAATTGCAATAGAAGCTACAATAGCTCTAGTTTTATTGTAGTTTGGCTTTAGCAATATTCTTTTGTGTTTCTTTCTAGTATTAGCGGTCACTTTATTGTTTTTTATAGCTTCGACAATAATTAAGGGGATAAAAATTATATCTAAAATTCTAGCATTGTTTGTAAGTCTTCCCATAATCAATTCAAATGGAAAAGCAAAGTACACAAATAGCGATAAAAAGTAAAAACAATATAAAATATTTATTTTTTCGCTAAAATTGCCTTGCTTTATTTGCCAAGCTACTAAACATAAAAGTACTAATCTCGACAATACTCCAACTGAAAATAAAACTGTTTCCGGATAAAATCCTACAAAAGAATAAAAAAACCTCGAACCATAAAAATAAATAAATATTCTAAAACAAAATGCCAAAGTTAGTAATATAAACATAGACAATCCATTAAAATATTTTTTACTAGCCGCATCACTTCTGATATTGAATAACTTAAAAAATAAATGCAGAAAAATAAATGCTAGTCCAATAACTCCTGATATATGAAACAAAATTGCTAAAATCGCACATATCATCGCTTTTATATAATTCTTCTTGTATAAAACATAATAAAATAGTCCAAATAGCATCGCCATAGTCATTAGCTGACGATAAATAGTAGTCATATAAAGAATATAACCTAGCATCAAAATTAAAAATGTAAAAAGCGGACTAGGTGTGATTTTGTTTGCAAAATAAAATAAAATAAATAGTGCTATAGTTACAAATATTACTCTAAAAGCGTAATATGAAAAGCCAAAATTACTAAATATACGCATTATAAATAAAAAAGCAATCTCTCCGTGAATATCATTAAGAGGGCGACCTGATTGAACAGCAGTATAAATTTGTCTATAGGATTCAAAATCTGCTCCCGTTTCGCTAAAAATAAATATAAAAATAAATGCCCAAAAGATAATGATTTTAAGAGCCTTCTCTTTGCCTTTAGCCATAAAAGCAAGTACCATTATTAGCAATGGGAATATTATAAATAGCGGAACTATCGGGTACAAATATATCCTCCAAAAACATTGATTAATTCTTTATAGCATTTATCCCACGAAAAAATGGGGGTATAATTAAATTCTTTAGATAAAAAAGTTAATGTTTTTTCTATGCTTATATCATCCTCTAATAACAATGTTCCCTCGCCTGCTACCTCAGGAATAGATGATACAGGTTTTGCTATAACATGACAACCACATTTTTGTGCTTCTACTACCGGTATTCCAAATCCTTCATAATTAGATAGATACATAAGGCATACCGCTTTATTATATAAATAAACTAGCACTTCTTCATCTACAGGAGGAATGTATATGTGGCTATTCTTTATGCCCGATAATAATATCTTTTCTTCGTCCAATAAGCTAGGGCCACCAACACTTACAAAGTTGTAGCTTTGCGGAAATTGCTTAAAAATCTCTATCGCCTCAATCCAGTTTTTATATCCACTTCTAGCACCTACAAACAACACAAAAGGTTCTTTTATCTCTAATAAATATTGATTTTTATTTTCAATCTCATTAAATTCTTCACTTTCTAAAACTCTAAATTTATCGCTAGCACCGTTATAAATAACTACTATTTCTTTTTCTTCACTCTCTTTAGGACAAAATTTTAGCAAGTCTTTTTTTGTGTTTTCTGAGATACAAATGATTTTTTGTGAATTTTTTATAGCGATTGCCTTTTGTTTATGATGCACAAAAAGTTTTAACCCTTTAGAAAAATGCTCATAAGTAAAATCGTGAACAATTGTGATATTTGTAGCGTTTTTATTTATTGAATAACGATAATAAGATGAAATAAATATATGCTCTTCGTTTTCAATATAATTAACAACTCGATAACGATTAAACTTTTTTTTATATGTGATAATTTTTATATTCGACAAATCTAATTTAGACCAAAATATGTTGTTTTTACAATCACCACTATCTATAAGTGTTAAATCAATATTGTTATCTATAAGAAATCTAGAAATTACCTCGTAAAAATAGAGAGAAATACCGCCGGCTTTTTGCAAATCAAATATTATAGTGTCTATATAAACTTTTTTTTTCACTTAATATACCTCGCTAAAAAATCCTTATATGCTAAAGTAATCCCCTCTTTTAATGATGTTTTTGCACTCCAACCTAAGCTATGGATTTTTGATATATCTAGTAATTTTCTTGGTGTGCCGTCTGGTTTTGTAGTGTCATACACAATATTACCCTTATATTCTAGCACCTCAGCCACAGTTTCGGCTAACTCTGCTATTGTAATATCTTCACCTGTGCCGATGTTTGTTGTTTGATTTCCTCTATAGTTATTCATTAAAAACACACAAGCGGTTGCTAAATCATCTACAAATAAAAACTCCCGACGCACTCTGCCTGTACCCCATACAACATATTCTTTATCGTTGTTTTCTTTTGCTTTATGTATCTTGGCAATGAGAGCCGGTAATACATGAGAATTATTTAAATCGTAGTTATCGCCTACACCGTAAAGATTAGTAGGCATACAGCTAATATAGTCAGTGTCGTATTGTATATTGTAATATTCGCACATTTTAAGTCCTGCGATTTTGGCAAGAGCATATGCCTCGTTAGTTTTTTCTAAGCTGCCTGTTAAAAGATATTCTTCTTTAATGGGTTGAGGACAATCACGGGGATATATGCAGGATGAACCTAAAAAAAGAAGTTTTTTAATATTGTTTTTATAGCTGGCATCTATTATATTAGTTTGGATTTGTAGATTTATACGGATAAAATCAGCAGGATATGTACTATTTGCTACAATTCCGCCAACCTTAGCAGATGCCAAAAAAACATATTCGGGTTTATGAATAACAAAATATTGTTCGACTGCCAACTGATTAGTCATATCAAGTTCGGCAATATCGGCAAGCAATAGGTTTATATAGCCATTTGCTTGCAAATGGCGAACAATCGCCCCACCAACCATACCACGATAACCGCATATTAAAATTTTAGAATTCTTTTTCATTGTAACCAGTTACTTTTATGTTGTTAAGTTAGCTAAAGTATTTTAGCTTCAGTTTAAACTAAATTATCCTATAATCATTTTATAATTTTATTCCCAATTCTCTACAATCACTAACAACCATTCTTTTAACCAACTCATCAAAACTAATTTTGCGTTTCCAGCCCAACTCTTTTTCGGCTTTAGTCGGGTCGCCATGCAATAAATCTACTTCGGTGGGTCTAAAATATTTTGGACTAACTTCAACTAGCACATTGCCTGTTTTTTTACACAATCCTTTTTCGTCTACTCCCTTATCTTTCCAAATAATATCCACACCTGCAATAGCAAAACTTCTCTCAACAAACTCTCGCACTGTATGAGTTTCGCCTGTGGCAATTACATAATCTTTAGCTTCTTTTTGTTGAAGCATAAGCCATTGAGCATAAACAAAATCCTCAGCATGACCCCAATCTCTAATACTGTCGATATTACCTAGCACTAGCTTATTTTGCTTGCCGGCTAATATATTTGCGACCGCACGGGTAATTTTGCGAGTAACAAAGGTTTCTCCTCTTCTCTCGCTTTCATGATTAAATAAAATACCATTACATGCAAATAATCCAAATGCTTCACGATAGTTTACAGTAATCCAATACGCATATAGCTTAGCCACTCCGTACGGACTTCTAGGATAAAAAGGTGTTTTTTCGCTTTGTGGACTAGTTCCAGGCATACCACCAAACAACTCACTAGTGCTTGCTTGATAAAATTTAGTTTTTATTTTAGTGTCTTTTATGGCGTCTAAAATCCGCAAAGTGCCGATAGCATCAACTTCCGCAGTATATTCCGGCACTTCAAAAGACACCTGAACATGACTTTGAGCACCCAAGTTATAAATCTCGTCGGGTGAAATTTTTTCTACAAGCCTATTAAGATTACTAGAATCTGTTAAATCACTATGATGTAAAAACAGCGACTTATTACCTATATTTTTATCTTCAAAAAGATGGTCTATTCGTTTCGTATTAAAAGTACTAGCTCGTCTAATCGTGCCGTGAACTTCATACCCTTTAGATAAAAGTAGTTCCGTTAGATAACTTCCATCTTGCCCCGTTATGCCTGTAATTAAAGCCTTTTTTGCCATACCTATCCTTTCTTACCCCCGAAATTCAGTATAATGAAAATATAACTTTAGAGCAAGCGATTTAACATAATAGTATTACTGTTGCTACTAACTACTATTTTGTTTTGTTGGGAAGTTATTTTTAAGAGGCTGTCATCGGAATAAATTAGACAGTTTTTGCAATCGCTTGCTTCTACTTTGCCTATTATTACATTGCCGTTTTCATCTTTTTTGCAAAAATCATAATAGGCATCAAAACTACCTATATCGCTCCAATCTACTCCGCAAGGCACTACAAACATATTGTTGGATTTTTCGGCGAGTGCATAGTCGATACTTATTGCAATTTGATTAGAAAATTCGGTTAAAGCGGTTTTGTATGGATAATTTAAGAAATTAAGCAGCTCGGGAGCATGTTTTGCTAGCTCGGCTTTTAATCCCAATAAACTAAACGCAAACATGCCCGCATTCCAAAGATAGTCGCCTGATTTTACAAATTTTTTAGCAGTTTCTAAATTTGGTTTTTCCTTAAAGGCTACAACTTTTTTAAGTTCGTTATTGTCCTCGCCATCTATCTCAATATAACCGTAGCCTGTATCGGGTCTTGTTGGTTTTATGCCTAAAACTGAAATTTTACCCTCTTTAGAAGCGTTTTGAGCTACAGAAACACTTTTTAGATAAGTTTCTAGCGGGCGAATAACTTGGTCGCTAGGCACTACAAACATTGGCTCGCTTTTATCAATTTTTAATTCATCTCGACAAAAACTAACTCCTAATATAATGGCAGGAGCGGTATTTTTAGCACACGGTTCAAAAACCGTATTAACCTCATCCAATCCGTATTCGCTCAATATATTGAGTGTTTGCTCTTTGAATTTTTCGCCTGTTAAGATAACAATATCGCTTGGTTTGCATATGCCCAAAAAACGCTTTATCGTGTTTATAATAAGCGGTTCGCTGTCTGCTAGTGGCAGAAACTGTTTTGGACGATTTGGCGTTGATAACGGAAACAATCTAGTTCCGCCACCGCCTGCTAAAATAAGAATTTTCATTTTTTTACTATCTGAAATTACTTCGCTAAAAAACTACTGAAAAAATCAACCTAGACAATCTTTATCAAAGTTTTTTCAAGGTTAATTATTTTGTTTACTAACAACAATATGGGATTTCTCTTTGGGATTAATTTTGTAGCTGATTTCTTTGCTTGAAACACAAAACGCATCACCCTCATTAAATTTTTGCCATTCCCCTCCAAAAAAAATCTCACCACTGCCTAACAAAAAATTAACTATTACAAACGGAGCATCGTCTAAATACATTTCTAACTCTTCTTCTGTTACATATTCTTTAACTATAAACTCTTCTTCTAAACAAACGATTCTTGACTTTGTTTTATCCGAAATATCAACTAAATTTTGCTTTGTAGGCTCATCTACATAATGACAAAACAAAACATCTAACGCTTTTTTTGTATGCAGTTCTCTACCTTTACCATCTGCTTCTACTCTATTATAGTCATACATCCTATATGTAATGTTTGAATTTTGTTGCACCTCTAAAAACTCAATTCCAGCCCCCATTGCGTGTATAACTCCCGCTTTTATGTAAAAAACATCACCAGCTTTAACCGTATAAAATTTTAATATATTTTCTAAAGTGCCGTTCTCAATATGCTCTAAAATCTCTTCCTTTTCGTAACTTTGCTTAAGTCCATAATAAACACCTGCATTCTCGTCCGCCTTTGTAATTATCCAAACCTCACTTTTACCTAATGCTCCGTTTTCATACTTAAAAGCATATCTGTCATTCGGGTGCACTTGAACACTAGTCTTTTCTTTCGCTTCAATTTTTTTAATCAAAATCGGCAATGCTCCCTCAACCTCATACCAAATTTCTTTTCCCCAAATGTAACTCTTAACACTCGGCCTTATTTTTTCGCTAGCGAACATAGTTACAGTATACTAATAAAAGTGAATTTCTCAAAGCACTATTTATATAAAAAAAACACTGCCACATCACAAACTCACGACAGTGTTTTTATTTTGATACACGCATATTTAACAATCTTAAAAAGTTCTCTTAAATGCTGTGCCTTCGTAAATCCTGATAGGATTTCCACGCGCCAACAAATTATGGTTATGATTAAGTTCGTGCTGAGAAAATAAATCTATTTCATCTTTTATTCCAGTAAGCATTTTTTGCAACCGCTCTAATGCGATTTTTTTATTAAGATGTTGCGAGCGCTCGTCTTGTGATATAGCCGATAGCCCAGTAGCAGTATGAATTGCTCTAACAGCAGATTCTGTTTTATTTATATGCTGACCACCTTTGCCACCGCTACGGTAGGTTTGATAAACAATACCGCCAACGGCAGTTTCATATATACTACCGTTAGGTTCGTCAATTTGCTTAATCCCGATAAACCAATTTTTGCGTTTATGGTTAGGGCGATACGGACTTTTAAAAACACACTGAATTGTGCCACAAAGGCTTGTATTTTCGCTAATTTTGACTAAAATAGACTTAAAGGTGCCATTGTATCGCCCTTTTTCTTCCGCTAAAATTTCTAATTCGCCAAGTTCACTTTTTAGGCTTGATAAAAACAATCCCACCGCAAGTTCGCACTCATTTGGACCTCTACCCGAAGTAATTTGTATTAACATTATGTTTTTTCCTCCTTTACTCCAACTCTAAGGGAATAAAAATATTGTAGCCATTTAGGCCAACTCTTAACGCTCTCGTTAAGCCTATTAAGAGTTCTTTTGCCTACCCTTCTATCAACGATAGCTAAAAACCTTAATAGTAAGCTTTCATGCTTTATACATTCTTCAATTTTTAATGTTGAAAAAAGTTCATAAGCCACTCTAAAATCTAGCAACCCAAACCTTCCTCTTTCATTTGCCTTTTTTTCGGCTTTTTCTTTAATTTCATCCTTCAACCTCCAATATGAAACTTGAGATTTTTCTTTCACATCTTTTTCATCTATATTTTCTGCTATGCTAGAAACAGTACGATAAAAATGACAGCAAGTTATGCTGATTTTATTATGCAATTCTTTTCCATCTAAAAAAACTGCCACTCTATAACATCCTTCATGACTATCTGACCCATATGCTATATAATGATAATCTAACCTGTCTCTTAACTCAATGCACAGCATACTTTTTAAATGCTTTCTTGTTTTTGACCATATTTTACTCATAAATCCATCTCCTATGCCTTTACCGTTAAAACAGGCTTTACACTAGCAATTAACTCTACCATTTCATATTCAAGTAAGATTGCTATGATATTCTCAATATTTTTATACGCTTCTGGAGCTTCTTCAAAAAGCAAATCATAATCATGGCAAACTAACTGCCCTTGATATTTATTGAATTTTATATCAATACTGCACTTATCATATTTGTTCCAAACTCTGCCTTTGCACATACTTCTAGCCCATTTGCGACCCGAACCATGCGCTAGCGAATAGCCGTATTCGGCACACTTTGTCGTTGGACGCACAATATAACTAAGCGTACCCCTACTTCCTGCGATAAAAACCGCATTATGATTTGATGACACACTTCCCTTACGATGATAAAACTTGCCACCAGTCTCCTCTAGGTAATTATGAAAACTCTCTAGCCTTTTGACAGGTTTTTTTTGAAAACCTAAATAAGCAATGATTTTTTCTACTGCTTCATCACGATTAAGTGATGACCACTTTAAAGCATCGTTGTGAACAGCCATATATTCTTTTGCTTCTTCACGGTCTGCCTTATAACCATTATAACTATTATAGTTTTGTAAAATTTTAGCCCCATAACTTCTGCTACCGCTGTGTGCCGTTATTAGTAATTCTTTTATTGAAACTCCCAACTCTTCTAAAGCGTCTTTATCGTACACTTTATGCACAACTTGAAATTCAGCAAAGTGATTACCGGCACCCAAACTTCCAAAGTCTGGTATAGGGCAATCTGGGTAATAGTTCTCGTTAGGTACGGCAGACAAAGTTTTAATGGTATTAAGTTTTTTAACCCACTTATCTGTTTTTAGCTTGGATACTTCTATATCTGTAGAATAGGTACTCATACCGCATCCAATGTCTGTACCGATTAAATGAGGATAAATAATGCCCTCTGTTATAACCGTAATTCCTACGGGTGTTTTACCTGCATGAAGGTCAGGCATAGCAAAAGCCTCTACAACGCCGTCTAGTTTAGCTACATCTTTAGCTTGATTTATAGCGTTACCCTCCATCCAATTTTTGTTATCTGTAATTATTGTTAATTTATTTTTATTTATTGTATTCATATATTTATTTTGTTTTTAATTTATTTATTTTTCCTTATTAAGTCTGCTTCCTATTCACTTTAGATTAGGAAATAAGAATAATATTAAAAATACCTCCATGCCTAAAAATATGGCTTTTTTGGAGGTTTAAAAATCCTGTACTTTTGGTAATAATTTTATACCAGCACAACTAAAAAAGCCACGGCAAGAAAAACCGTGGCTCATTATTACAATGTTCCTTAGTAGGTCTTTTCCGCTAATCTATATTTGATTTTCCTTTTTTTATTTCACTCATAATTGTAACCCTCCTAAGGCGAAAGTCCTCTATAGTATATGCAACATCACAAGTATTGTAAACTATTATTTTTGTTTTTTATAAAACATCATTTGACACTATATCTATGTAATGGTATACTAAAAATACATCATACTTTTAGGAATTTTTTATTATGACAACAGCAATTAAAAATTATGAATTATGGCTTGAAAAGGTAACAGATAAGGCACTAAAACAAGAGCTAGAAGCTATTAGAAACAATCAAAATGCCATTGAAAATGCTTTTTATAAGGATTTGATTTTTGGCACAGGTGGACTTAGAGGTGAAATTAGTGTTGGCACAAACTGCTTAAATATTTATACTATCGCAAAAGCCACGCAAGGTGTTGCTGATTATATGCTACGCAAAAACTTAAAATCCGTTGCTATTAGCTACGACAGCAGAAATAAAAGCGATGAGTTTAGCAAAGTTACCGCTTGTGTTTTAGCATCTAATGGCATTAAAGCATACATATCTCCTACTCTTGCCCCTACTCCTCATCTATCATTTATGGTGCGAGAGTTAAAATGCGATATGGGCATTATGGTTACTGCCAGCCATAATCCCGCTAAGTATAACGGTTACAAAGTGTATGATAATAATGGTTGTCAAGTAACCGATAATCAAGCCAACGAAATTTTATCATTTATAGAAAAAATTGATCCATTTGCTATAAAAATGGACACTTTTGAAAGCTATTTATCAAAAGGTTTGATAAGCATTATCGATGATAGCCTAGAGGGTGAGTATATTGAAAAAGTTATGAGTTATAGTTTAGATACTGCAGATGGGTTAGAGGTTATATACTCGCCTCTTAACGGTGCCGGTTACCGTATAATTCCTCAGTTACTTACATTACATTCAGTAAAATTGCATTTGGTTGCCGAGCAAGCTAACCCCGACGGCAACTTCCCTACTTGCCCTTATCCTAATCCTGAAAAGCCCGAAGCACTTGCATTGGGGATTGAGTTATTAAAAGAAACAGGAGCAGATATTCTTATCGCTACCGACCCCGATGCTGATAGAATGGGTGTTGCAGTCAACCACAAAGGTGAAATATTACTATTGACAGGCAATGAAATGGGAGTTTTAATTGCAAATTATATATTTACTAAACGAAGAGAGTTAGGTATTCTGCCTGATAATCCTGTGCTTGTTAAAACAATCGTATCTACCCCGCTAGCGCATAAAATCGCTAATAAACATGGTGCTAGCGTAGTTAATGTTTTGACCGGTTTTAAGTATATCGGCGAATATATTAAAACTTTAGAGGATTTAAAACAAGAAAGTAGATTTATATTTGGCTTTGAAGAAAGCTATGGCTACTTAGCAGGCACTTATGTACGAGATAAAGATGCCGTTATAGCCAGTATGCTAGCTAGCGAGATGACTGCTTACTATAAAAAACAAGGCAAAACGCTAATTGATAAAATCAACGAAATTTATGATGAATTTGGCTTCTATCAGCATCAATTACTAACCTATACCTTTGAAGGTGCTAGCGGAAATACTAAAATGCAAGAGTTATTAAAAAATTTAAGAGCAAATTTACCACTTGAGATTAGCGGAGTTAAAGTAAATAAAACAATAGATTACTTAACTCAAACCGAATTTCCTCTACCAAAAGCCGATGTAATATCATTTGATTTAGCCGACGATTCACAGCTAATAATTCGCCCCTCCGGTACCGAACCTCTTATAAAAGCCTATCTAACCGCCGCAGCTACAATAGAAGAAAACAAAAAAATATTCGAAAAATTAAAAATGTTTTTATCACAAATTCTATAAGGGTAAAACTCTAACGACAACAAACTTTATAAAATCAATCAAAAAGAAAACAATTATGAATTATAATTTTACAGATATAGAGAAAAAATGGCAAGAGAGATGGCTTGCTAATGGAACATTTAATGCAGAAGATTTTTCTAAAAAACCTAAGTATTATGTACTTACTGAATTTTTTGGACCAAGCGGCAAGGGCATACATTTGGGTCATGTTAAAGCATTTACTCCCAGCGAGGTAATTGCTCGTTACAAAAGGTTAAAGGGCTTTAATGTTTTGTATCCTGTTGGTTGGGATGCTTTTGGTTTGCCGACAGAAAATTATGCCTTAAAAATGGATATAAATCCTAAGTCTGCCACGCAGGATAGTATAAAAATATTTACTAATCAGCTAACCAGACTTGGCTTTTCGTTTGATTGGTCTAGAGAATTTTCTACAACTGACCCTAGTTACTACAAGTGGACACAGTGGATTTTTGTGCAATTATTTAAGCATGGTTTAGCTTATAAAGCCGAGGGCGAGGTTAATTTTTGTGCTAGTTGCCAAACTGTGTTATCTAATGAGGATAGTCAAGGCGGAATTTGCGATAGATGTAAAAATACAGTTGAGGTGCGTCGTAGAAGCGTTTGGTATCTAAAAATGAAGTCTTATAGCGAAAAAATGTTACAAGCTATAAACGAGATAGACTTAAAAGATAATCTAAAGGATAGTCAACGCAATTGGGTTGGAAAGAGTGAGGGTGCAGAAATTATTTTTGAATTAGCTAGCAAAGGCGGCAAAGATAAAACAGAAAAACTAAAGGATAAGCTAGAAGTCTTTACAACCCGTCCCGATACTCTTTACGGTGTAACTTATATGGCAATTGCTCCCGAGCATCCTCTTATCAAAAAATACGCTAAAAAAATCGCTAACTTAGATAAAGTTATAGCTTACGCTAAAGAGGCGGCGGCAAAAGATAATATAGAGCGAAGTGCCGATAAGCAAAAAACAGGTGTTGTGCTAGATGGAATTATGGCAATAAATCCTGCTACACAAAAACAAATTCCTGTTTTTGTTGCTGATTATATTATGATGGGTTACGGCACAGGTGCAATTATGGCGGTTCCTGGGCACGATACTCGAGATTGGGAGTTTGCTAAAAAGTTTAATTTGCCGATTGTAGAGGTTATTAGAGGTGGAAATGTTGAATTAGAAGCCTACACAGGTGATGGCGAATTAGTTAATAGCGACATTATAAATGGATTAGATGTAGAGACTGCTAAAGCAAAAATCATTAAGCATCTTGCCACTAAAAAATTAGCGACTGCTAAAACTAACTATAAAATGCAGGATTGGCCGTTTAACCGTCAGCGTTACTGGGGCGAGCCTTTCCCGATTGTTATTTGCGAAAAGTGTGGATTTGTACCTTGCTCCGACAAAGATTTACCGCTGGAACTACCCAAAATTAAAGATTTCACTCCTGATGCTAGCGGAAATGGTCCACTGGTTAAAGCGTTAGAATGGATAGAAACTCATTGCCCTAAATGTGGAATTAAAGCAGTTCGAGAAAGCGATACTATGCCAAATTGGGCAGGCAGTAGTTGGTATTGGCTTCGTTTTTTAGACCCACATAATCAAAATGAATTTGTTTCTCAAGAAAAACTAAAATACTGGGGAGCAGTTGACCTTTATACAGGTGGTACCGAGCATGTGACCCGTCATATGTTATACGCTAGTTTCTGGCATAACTTTTTGTATGATATTAAAGCTGTTCCGCATAAGTTGCCGTTTATTCGCCGTATGTGCAACGGTTTAATTTTGGACGAATCTGGGAAGAAAATGGGTAAGAGTAGCGGTAATGCTATTGACCCAATCGAAGTTATAAACACCTACGGAGCTGATTGTTTTAGGTTGCATATATTATTTATGGGCGATTATGAGTTTAATACAATTTGGACTTTAGAGGGAATTAACGGATGTAGCAACTTTCTTAAAAAGGTGTGGAGTTTATTGGATATTGTAAAAAAGGACGATAATTCAATTAGTTCCACACACGAAAAAGCATTACATCAAATGATTAAGCGTGCCGATACTGGTATAATAGCAGATAGCAATGTGGCAACAGAAGATAGAGCCGACTTTAAGTTTAATACCGTTATAGCTGGCTTTATGGAGTTTATGAATGTTGTTAAAAAATCTGGTTACATCACTAAAGAAGAATTGCGCCAATATCTAATAGTTATGAATCCTTTTATTCCGCACATCACAAGCGAAATTTACGAGAGTGTTTTTAGTAAAGATATTGCAAATGAAAACTTCCCGAAATTTGACGAAAGTAAGCTAGTAGAAAGTACAATAGAAATTCCTGTACAGCTATTAGGAAAGCTAAAAGGTACAATAAGCATAGAAGTTGGCGAAGCAAGCGATAGCATAGAAAAAAAAGCACTAGCTCACTTAGGCCTAGCAACAGCTAAAAAAGTTATTTATGTGCCAAATAAAATAGTTAATGTGATTGTATAAAATATGAATATATTAGGAATAGATTATGGTGATAATTCAATAGGGCTTGCAATTGCGGATAACATTTTGCAAGTTGCAACTCCGCTAAAGGCGTTTAAGGAAAAAACTATGCGTCTAGATGTTGATTACATTGCGAAAGTGTGTGAAAATGAAGCGATAGAAAAAATCGTTATAGGGCTTCCAAAAAACATGGACGGAAGTGAGGGCGAGCGGGCAAGTAAAACTCGTAGTTTTGGCAATGCTTTGCAAAAAGTTACAGGCTTAGAGATTATCTACAAAGATGAGCGATTAAGCACTGCACAAGCAAAACAAGGCTTTAGTGCATTTTATGATAATTTTAACATACGAACAGCTAACACCACCGCCAAAAAATCAGCCAAAAAATCGGGCGAACTCGATACCGCCAGTGCTCAAATAATTCTGCAATCTTATTTAGATGGATTAAGATTTTTATAATGCCAATAGCTAAAATAATAGATGATAATACTATAGAGGTTTATGATTTAACTCAATTTGATGTGGATGCTATAATGCACAGCGGTCAAGTTTTTCGGTATTTTGCTATAGAAAATGGTTATCAACTTATTGTTGGCAATCATTTTGCTGATATAGTGCAAGATAAAAACGATAATAAAATTATTATCAAATGCGATAATTCTACATATTTTTATAACTATTTTGATTTTGATACCGATTATAACGCAATAAAAAACTCGTTATCAGAATATAAAAAAATGATACCCGCAATTAAAGCAGGCGATGGAATTCGTATTCTAAAAGGCGAATTTGTAGAAATGGTTCTGTCGTTTATAATTTCTGCTAATAACAACATTAAACGATTCACTAAAACTTTGAATTTATTGGCAGAAAGATACGGCGATAAGTTAGCGTATGGTAAATATGCTTTCCCTGCCTTAAAACAACTAAAAAATGTAACAGAAGCGGACTTTAAGGAATTAGGCTGCGGATATAGAAGTGTCTACTTAGTAAAGGCAATAGAGCAGTTAAAAAACATAAATATAGAACAACTCAAAAAATTGTCTAATAAAGAATTACAAAAAGCCCTCTGCCAAATAACAGGTATAGGGCCAAAAGTAGCAAATTGCGTTATGCTTTTTTGTGGCGACTTTAACCGCTTAGACATCGCCCCACAAGACACTTGGATAAATAAAGCTCTTGAACAATTAGGCGATGATGGCGAAGTTTTATTAAATCATAAATATGCAGGTATCGCTCAACAATATATTTTTTATTTTCTGCAATATTTGCGAAAAGAAATTTAATAAATTAAGTACAAAATGCCACTTAAGCAATGAGAAAATTTCATTTTAATATTGATCTATAAAACAATTGCGTTGTGGTTTTACTAATGCCCCATCACCACATAATAATATTTTTGTTAGTTCAGCAATGTTAAATTCAAAATCTAGTTTGTTGCTTTTAGCTTCTTTAATTATTTTAATTATATTATCTTGCCCTTCGCTTTTTGGTGTCACTAAAAATATAGCGTTGTTATCTTTAATTAAGTTATCAACTATTTTTATACTAAACGGCTTTTTGATAATAAGTGGTGCTATTTGAAGTGCCGTTTTTATATTTACTATTCTTGCTTGAATATATGGCATTTCTCCTTGATTAAAATCAAAAACCTCTAAACCTTTAAGAGCGTCTAAATCAAAAAACATTTTTTTGTCATTCGTTACATAAAAAAATACTTTTTTATCATTCTTAAAGCAATATGCAAAAATGCTGTCAGTATCGTTTGAGTACGCATAGGTGCATAACTCAACATTATCTGCCGAAAATTCTCCTATTTTTTTTAAAATCTCTTCTTTGCCGAATGTTAAGCGATTATCAAAATCGTTTTTTTTATCTAGTGTTGCGAGTTGATTTAATACATCATTCGGAATTTGCGAATTTGAAGTATACTTAATCTCTATACACTTTTTATTACCATTTGCTATAATTTTATCGCAAAAACTAACATTATTAAAGTTATATTTTAGATAAAATTCGTGATTAAAAGGATATAAAAAGCAAAACGAAACTTGTTTATCATAAAGATTGATAAGCAGTTTTTGCATAAGTTGAGTAAAATATCCTTTATTGCGATGCTCGCTAAAAGTCGCTAAAGCAGTTAAGTAATAAGCCGTTTCTTGCTTATTAAAAATCTTTGCAGGCTTTTTTATAATATACCCCGCCGATACTAATTGTTTATCATCCGATACTGTTGCTACATTATTAAATAAATCATTTTTAAGCCGACCACTAAAAAAATACTCCACGAAATTAGCGGAGTCTGTAGGAAAAGCGTCCTTATAAAGACTTTTAAGTTGCAATATAAATTTTTCGTTTAACATTTTACTGCCCTGTACTTCTCTAGTAATTTTATTGGATGATAAGATAATTTTGCCTTTCTTAGCCCTTCTATTCCTAAATCCTCTTGACGATTTACAAATTTATGATTACTTAAAAATGCTTGGGCAGAAAATTGATTTATCGCCTGAAAGCTACCAATATAGTCCTTATCGGCTTTTTCAAAAAATGTGTGTGCAATATTATGATTACTAATATCACTTATAGAAAATGCAACTAAATTATCGTTCACATATAAAACACCAATTTGCAAATTTAATTCCACTCGATAATCTAATGCCCGAGT
The DNA here is from genome assembly GCA_009780765.1 of Defluviitaleaceae bacterium. Taxonomy (GTDB): domain Bacteria; phylum Bacillota; class Clostridia; order Lachnospirales; family UBA5962; genus WQZK01. Next base: position 10,768 of record WQZK01000001.1, on the reverse strand, counting down.
TATAACTAATTGCTCTAAAGCGTATGTTTCGTGTTCGGTAGTAGCATTCCATTTTTCATAAAGAGCAAAAATATTTTTTCTATCTAATTCGTCATTATAAGCTCTAAAATTATAATCGGGATAAGTTGCCTTAAATCTCGTGATAAAATTACGTTTAGAATGAAATGCTTTGCCTTTTAATGTTATTAAATCGTCGGTACTATAAATATAATCGCAATTATCTCGACTAGTAGAAATGTCATATCTACTACCATCAAATCTTTGCATCTGTTCGAACTCTAAACCCCTAATATCTAACGGAACACTTTCAATTCTACACTCGTTTTCTATTAAACTAACTGCTCTACAAAGATGTCGTTGGTCTACTAAAATTGGCGGATAATAAATTCGTCTGCCACCCCACATTGACCTAATTATCGCCATATCAGACAAAAAACAAACCTCAGCATTGCCTCTAGAGTTCCAAATATGAGTCATCGCAAACGAATATTCCCAACCTAGTCGCTCTGTATTATGTGATAAAATCTTTTCTAAATTTTCTTTATCCGCTAGCGATAACTTTCTAAATTCTAACGGTAAAGTATCTGTATTTAATTGTCTAATCTCTTGTGTAATCATACTAAAACTTTAAGTAACTGTCAAATGCGTTTTCTAAATGCTCCATCCTATTTTCCGACATATAAACCTCTACAACATCAAATCTAATGGGTACATTTCTTAATTGAAATCTTGATAAATACATACAAGCAACCTGATTTATTTTTCGTTGTTTAAATGCTGTTACAGCTTCTGCCGGCACATCCAAAAAACCACCTTCTCTACTTTTAACCTCTACAAATATAAGTGTTTCCCCATCGCTAATTATTATATCAATTTCACCCAAATTTGTCTTGTAATTTTTATGTAGAATGCGATAACCTTTTTGTCTTAAAAACTTAACTGCTAACTTTTCGCCCGATTTTCCTTTGATAAGATTTTTAGTTTTTATTGATTTTTTATCTTGCGTATTCATATAAAATTCTTGCAAAACGATTTTCTATGTATCGGACATAATCCAAATTCTTTTATCGCCCCTATATGCTGAACCGTACCGTAACCCCTGTGCTTATTAAAACCGTATTGCAGATATTGTTTGTCGTATTCTTCCATCAATCTATCTCTAGTAACTTTAGCCAATATTGAGGCCGATGCTATGGCATAGCTTGTTTGGTCGCCTTTAATCAAAGCCACATATTCCCTGTCAATATTCAATCCCTTAACGGCATCTACTAAAATTTTGTCCGGAGTAATAACATCACAAACACTAACAATCGCTTCTACCATACCCTGTTTTGTTGCTTCTAAAATATTTATTTCGTCTATAACATCGCAATCAATAACCGCAATATGATAACTAATTGCAACATTTTTAATTTTATCAAACAACTCTGATCTTTTTTTCTCGCTCACTCCTTTGCTATCGTAAATCCCGTCTATCATACTATCATAAGGCATAATAACGCTAGCACAAACAACAGGACCCGCTAACGGACCTCTACCCGCCTCATCCACACCGCAAATATGTTTACAGTTTAGCGATAAATCAAAATCAAATATCTTTTGAGTAAAAATCAAATCTTTCATTAAAGTTTTAAAATAAATTTACTTTCCTACACCACTCTAATTGGCATATTACTAAAGTTGTTATGCAATGTACCCCATAATCCTGATAACCAATTACCGCTTCCAAAAGTCCAAATATGACCAATCTCACAAACAACAACACTACGCACATCGTTGCTGGCACTTATCACTCTAATATTGGATAAACCTTCTATTTTACGAGGAGTATATTCATTGCTATCTGTTCCATGTCCCAATTGTCCATGCCTACCATGTCCAAATGTCCAAACATAACCTTCTTTACATAATGCCATGTTATGTATATGAAATCCAGCACTAGCACTTATTGTAGCAATATTATTTAATCCAGCGATTTTTTTAGGACGAGTTATAAAAACACTTGAATCTAATCCATGCCCTAGCCTTCCGTTGTCAGAGCCCCAACTCCAAACATATCCATATTCATCAATTGCCATACTGTGCGAAAAACCTGCACTAATTTCTATAAAAGATGGTAACGCCTCGTTGTTATAACATAATTCTAGTATTTGCGGACGCACTGCTGCACTAACATGCCCTAATCCACCACCAAAACCCCATGTCCAAATGTTGCCACTGGCATCTATAGCCATACTGTGTGTATTTGCAGTATTTATACTAATAAATTCCGGTAATAGCATATTATTATATCCGTATGTTATTTTTTTAGGGCGACTAATATTTCTAATATCTCCATGTCCTAAAACATTACTTCCACTTAAACCCTCTGTAAAACCCCAACTCCAAAGGTTACCATCTATATCTAATGCCATACTAATTCTATCTAAACTTATTGCAACAAATTTAGGTAACTGAATGTCATTATATCCTGTTTCAATCATTTGAGGCCTAGTGATATCTACTAAATTACTATATCCTAGCCCTAAATTATATGATCCACTACCCCAACTCCAAAGGTTACCGTTACTATCAAGTGCCATGCTCCCTTCGCTACCTGCCGCTACAGCATATATATTAGTAAACCCACTAATGCCATCTATTCTGCGTGGCCGCAACTCGTTATTATAGCTACCATGCCCTAACCACCCATGAGCATCTCTGCTATTAGAACGCAAACGATCACTTCCGGCACCCCAAGTCCATACATTGCCATGGTAACATAATGCAATGTTATGGAAATCTCCAGCTGATATATATTCAAAACTTCTTATAATAGTAACATCTAAGTCTATTATTGCTCTATAATTAGGATTAACAGGTTGAAATGATGCTTCAAAACTATTTTGCCCCAGCGGAGAAAGAGAGGTGTTTGGAGCATTCCAAGTCCACCTATTAGGCATAACAACATTAGATAGTGCTTGTCCGTATAATCCGATAACACCATCTATAAGAGGCGGATTAACAAACGCATGTGTAACAAGAACCGAAAGCCTATACCGTGCTATAAATGTATCTTGATAAAAAAAGTCTGCGTATTTTTCTCGAGTACCAACATTACCAACTAACTCACTTGGATTTACCCAACGCCAACCATTAGGCAATTCTATATCGCTAAAGCGTCTTTCACTATCGAATACTACAGTAAGCCCAGTTGGCACTACATAAGTCGGATTATCTTGATTACCAGAACAATCACACATAATAATCGATAAGGGAATCGTAAACATAATAGCAATCAAAAAAAATATTGCTAATAATATAATAAGATGTCTCTTTTTTCTATTTTCTTTATTTTTCATTAAATTTATTTCCTCAAAGCTTCATCATTATAACATAAATTTTCTATTTTGTCAAGTGTAATTGGAAACACAGCAATACTACCTAAATATAAATATTTATATTTGTGTACGCTTCCAATTAGCTAAATTAGGCAGTTTATTATTTTCTATAAAATCTCTAAAAATATTTTCTACCTCTTCAAAATTTATAGTTTTGTATTCAAATAAATTAGAATTATCTATAGAGTGATTATATTGATATATGTGAATATCAAAAAATTTTTCTTTGACCTCTTTCGAAAAAAGTTTTCGTTTAATTCTAAACCCAACTAAAATTTCAGACACTTCTTGTATATTGGGAATGGTATATATTCCCATATAACCACCGTTTCCAATTTCATTATTAAAAGCAACGCGCAAAGTATATAGCTCGCTGGCTAAAGCATCAAAGGAAAAGAATTCTTTACAGCTTTTTATAATATCCTTTTCACTAGACCAATCAACCATCGTTGTGCTATCATTAAAAAAATATCTTATGTTGTCCATATTTAATAACTCCATTCTACTGTATAAAACCGTGATTTAAGACTATTGAAGTCTATAAAAGAATAAAACTTGTTGGCAAGCTCACCGCCACCACCACTCGTTTCAAATGCTTTAGCATCTTCCATTGTCTCCCAAGTAGCAATGTCTGCCCAAGTGTCGCCGTCTTTTAACTGCTTCCACGAAATATAACCCTTTTGCTTAGAAATATATTCTCTACCTAGTACCTCGCTTGCTTTTAAAAACTCCGCTTCATTTGCTCCTTTTACAAGTTTATACGAGATAAACCAAACTGCATTATTTTCTTTACTCATAGTTTTCCTTCTCCTATTATTGAGTACAATATAACTGCACCACAAATAATTCTAACATATTTTTAATATTGCTCCAACATAACTTTGCCAAGACGACCTTTTCTAAAATCATCAAGAAGAGCTACTGATGCTTTTTCTATATCCGTAATTCCGCCTTTTTGGATATGACCTCTAGCTAATGCTACCCTTTCTAACATTAGCTCTTGTTTAGTTTTTGGGAAATCACCAGTTTGTTCTAGTGCAATACTTTCGTTTTCAATTTCTTCAATTACAATATTGTATCTAGCTTTTAATTCGTTAGGTGCAATCTCTAAAAGCCTTTCCGCTAAATTTCCGGCAATCTCAAGCGTATCTAAAACCTCGGTTTTAATACTACCTATGTATGCCAAATTAAGGCCTATTTTTTGGTCGGTAATTTTTGGATAAAGTGTACCCGGAGTATCGAGTAATTCAAAATAATCAGTAGCCCTAACCCATTGTTGCCCCCTAGTAACACCGGGCTTATTGCCTGTAACGGCTTTACCTTTGTTACAAAGATTGTTAATAAGTGTAGATTTTCCGCTGTTAGGAACACCGATAACCATCCCTCTAAGTGGCACTTTAACACCCTTAGCTTTATATTTTTCCAACTTATCCTTAGCTAACTTTTCCACTAATGGCATAATGGCTTTGCTGGCTCCGCTAGCTGTTGAGTTAATTGCCACAACCGTTTTGCCCTCTTGAAGCATTTTGTTTTGAACTTGTTTCAATGCATTAGGAGTAATCAAATCGGATTTATTTAGTACAAAAATCACAGGCTTACCACCAACAATGTTATCAAAAGATGGATTAAGACACGAAAATGGTGCTCTGGCATCTAGCACATAAAGCACCACATCAACAACACTAAGCACCCCTTCCATCTCTCTTAGAGATTTAGTCATATGCCCCGGAAACCAATGTATTAAGCTATTTTGCTTGCCGTTCATAGGATAATTGTACCTTAAAAAAGCCCAAAAAACAAGCAAAAATCCCGTATAATAGGGGGTTTTTTTCAGTTTTGAGGCAAAATCGGTGGCTTGTCGAATTTTGAGAGAAAAAAGTGCCACTAACTTTGTCACTAACTTTTGAGACTTTTTTTAGTGTTCATATATTGATAAGATAATATTATTTTATTGACAAACTCAACCATTTTATTGTATATTATAATTGTATGAAGTTTTCGCACTTATTAAAATTTTCTGCTTTGGGGATTAGTATAGTTTTATTTCGTCGCAAAAAACCTATTTTAGGTACCATTATTATTACTGATATTTGTAATCTAACTTGCAAACATTGTGCGGTATCTAATGTTCAAAAAGCGATGTATCCCTACAGTCAAATAAAAGACGAAATGAACCAGCTTTACAATATGGGTGTACGCATTTTGTTTTTTTCTGGTGGCGAACCTTTTATGTGGCAGGATGGCGATAAGCGAATTAGAGATTTAGTTATTGAAGCTAAAAGTATAGGTTTTTATATTGTTAATATAGTAACAAATGGTACCTTTCCGATTGATATTCCCGAGGCAAATTTAATTCTGCTTAGCATAGATGGCGGCAAAGAAAATCATAACAATATAAGAGGCGATACCTATGATTTAATTTTAGAAAACATTAGAGGAGCAACATCTAACAATATTTGCCTTTATGCTGCAATCAACAATATCAATCTATACGACATAAAAGAGATTTGCACTTTAGCAAAGCAAGAGCCTAACATTAATGCTGCGTCATTTAATTTCCATGTGCCGTACTCTAATACCAAGCATCTTGAACTTAGCGTAGAGCAAAAAAAGGTAGCGTGTGAAATTCTAAAACAACTTATAAAGAAAAAATATCCTATTTTTAATTTAAAAAGTGCATTTAAGCACATCACGAACAATACTTTTAAAACCCCTTGTCATCAATGCGTTGTTATAGAAAACGGAAAGCTCTCAACTTGCGGACGCTGCATACATATTAAAGATTTATGTCAAAAATGCGGCTATTTTTTCGCTGCTGAATATTCGCTAATCTTTAGCGGCAATATTCGTGTTATTTTTGATATGTTAGGTACATATTTAAAGTATGTTTAGGAGTTAAAATCCTTAAAATAATGAAACTATTAACCGCCATTATAAAACGTAGATTGTTGCGTTCTAAAAACCCTTTTACCTTTACTAGCCGCTATGATAACCAGCTTGATTATATGGGTATAGAGCATCTTGGTCTTTATGTTCATATACCTTTTTGCGCTGTAATTTGCGATTTTTGCCCATATTGCAAACAAGTATATCAAAAAGCACTGGCGGATAAATACATAGACGCTCTTTTAAAAGAAATTGAATTAGTATGCAAAAAACAAACTGATAAAAAAAGAGTAACTAGCTTATATTTTGGAGGTGGCTCTCCTGCTATAGTAGCCGACAGATTGTCATGCATTATACTTAAGCTTAAAGAATATTTTATAATTGAAGACGGCATAGGGGTAGAACTGCATCCAGATGATGTTACTCCTAAAACGCTAGCTATTTTAAACTCAGCAGGAATAACACGCATCAGCATAGGAGTGCAGTCATTTAGCGAGAGTTGCTTAAAGAATTTAGGGCGTGAGACAATAAATAAGTCTGAGTTGTTTAACAACTTAAAATCTACCGAGTTTGAAACAGTAGCGATGGACTTTATTTTTGCGCTAGATGGACAAAATTTTTCAACTATTAAAGCAGATATAGAAACAGCTTTTAACGGCGGAGCTAATCATGTGGCACTTTATCCGTTTATTGATTTTGCTTTGATGAAAAGTAATGTAAAAAAAATGAGTAGCAAAGATATGAAAAAATTACTATATAAAATTTATTCGTATTGTAACTTGCATGGTTATGTGCGTGATTCGATTTGGACATTTGCTAAGCTGGGTACTAAAAAATATTCCTCTATGACCCGTGACAACTTTTTAGGCTTTGGATGCTCGGCTACTACGCTAACAAAAAATCAATTTAAAATTAATACATTTAATGTAGAAGCCTATATTGATAGAATTAGCTGCAGCAATCTGCCAACAGCTCTTACTATAGATTTTAGTCTGCGCCAGCGTATGGTTTATTGGTTGTTTTGGAGACTCTACACAACCCAGCTCGATCCAAAAGATTTTTTAAAAACTTTTGGTGTTAGCTTAAAAAGCATGTTCGGCTTGGAGTTTAACATAGGACGCATACTAGGATTTCTCAAAAAAAAGAAGAGCATCTATTATCTAACTAAAAAAGGCATTTATTACTACCATTACTTTGAGGGTTACTATACGCATGCCTATATAGATAAAATGTGGCACATTATGCGCAACGAACCCTTTCCAACAAGCTTAGAACTTTAGAATATGGAATAATTTCAAAGTGCATTTGACTAAAATTTAGATTGAACCCAATAGTTTAAGTTAAATTTGCCACTAACTTTTGACACGATTATTTTTAATTCAACATAAAAAAGGGCTTGTTTTCGATAAAAACCTGCCCTTCCCGTCAATTTTCAGCCCTATCTTGTTGATAATAGCCCCGGAAACCAATGTATTAACGAATTTTGCTTGCCATTCATAAGATAATATTACTATAAAATTGAATGAATATCAATCAAATATGCCTCATATTAAGTTTCAAAATCGAAAACGCATTTTTTATACGCAACAACGCTATCTTTTGCATGAGTTATACTTCTTCCTACAACTATATAAGTGCTACCAGCCTCTTTAGCGAAAGTCGGTGTAGCAAGGCGTTTTTGGTCGTTAGTATCATCGCCTTCTAGTCTAATACCGGGAGTTAGCCCGACTAAACCCAGCTTATTCATTTCACTAACTTCAAGCGCAGAGCAAACTACTCCGTCGCAACCTGCCTCTTTTGCATTTTTTGCGTAATGAATTACCGTATTTTTAAGTGGAGAACTAATCAAAAGTTCTGTTTTTAAGGCTTCTTCATCTATAGAGGTTAGCTGAGTTATAGCTAAAAGGATTGGGCTTTTAGCACCAACTGCCATCGCACCCTCGTCCAAACCAATTCTCGCCGCTTTCATCATACTAATTCCTCCAGCGGCGTGTAGGTTTGTAATATCCACTCCAAGTCTACCTATGTTTTTCATGGCGTTGCCCACAGTATTTGGAATATCATGAAGTTTAAGATCTAAAAAAATCTTTGCTCCTTTTACTTTTAATTCTTCTATTATGCTTGGACCTTCTCTATAAAATAACTCCATGCCGATTTTCAAGAAGGGTTTAAGCCCCTCTTTTTCAAACGGCTCTAAAAAAGCATAAAGCTCCTTCTTAGACGGAAAATCACACGCTATAATAACTTCTTTTTTTATTTTCATTTATTTTCTCCTTTGTTGCCGCATAACGACAGCGAATAAACCCGCATGATATATCGGGACACAATTAGCATACATTAAAACACACAAAAAAACAACTTCTTTTATAACCATAGCAGATTAAATTAAATAATTATAGACATACTAAAAATCCCACCTTAATATAAAAATCAAGATGGGATTTTTAGTAAATGCACTACCAATATTTAAGAAGTCAAATCTCTAAATATCATAGTTAAAGAGTCATCTGTTATATCTTGCTCATAAAAGCAAGTAATGGTTAAAAAATATTCTATATCATTATATTCAAATCTAGCTAATGCTTGATTATTTTCTAAAATATGAAAATATAAATTTATATTGTTATTTGTAATATTTTGCGTAAAATTATTAAAACGCTCATATTCTCTAAACATAAAATAACGATGTACCCTTATTCTAAAGTTGATTAAAAATGTATTTTGTCCGTCTAATGTAACAAATGATATAGGAGCTAATGTATAGCCTAAGAGAAAATCTTCTTCGTACTTTACAACATATCTAGTAACTTCTAAACCATTGTTCTCGTTTTGTATTTGCTCCCTATTAAACAATATCAAATGTTCTATTTGGTATAAGTAATCTAGCGTAATATTTTGCGAAATAGCATCTTCTTCTGTATAAATTCGTGGCAAATCCGGTATTGTTGAAGGATAGGTTACATCAGGAGTTAGAGGCAATATAATACTCAATACTGCAATAGCAGATAAAAGTATTAGCGATGCAGCAACCGAAACATAACGCAGTACAAATCTTTTTGTTTTTCTGTGTTGAGGCTGTGGCACTTTAGGAATAAGTTCTATCTCATTCTTTTCCGCCCATTCTTTGAATGGCTTTTCATTAAAAGCTTTTTCTACAAATTTTTCTAAATATTCCATAATTTTTTATAGGTACGGGAGCTCAATGAACTCCCATACTTTTTATTTGATTTTTAGGAGTTGCATCCTAATTGTAGGGGACGCACTCCTGGGCGTCCCGCTATAATTTACTTGTTTGGTTTTTAACCTTCGGGACGCACTCCTGGGCGTCCCGCTATAATTTACTTGTTTGGTTTTTAACCTTCGGGACGCCCAGGAGTGCGTCCCCTACAGTTTTTTTTAAGGTTCGGGCGGTTAATACCCGCCCATACAATAATATAATTATTGTGTTTTTTCAATAAGGTTATCGTAAAAGCGGGTATTAACCGCCCGAACCTTAGACAATATGAGTAATAAATGCGTCAGAAACTTCGCCAATACGGTATAGAGGCACTAAAGCGTGCCCCATAGAAAAACCTGTTTTTACATATAGATAAATATCGTTTCGTATAAGCTGATTTGACGCATTGTAATATCTTATCCTGCGGTAACCATAAGCAATCATTATATGGTTGCCATTGCTGATGTTATGAAATATTAAATCGTGATCTGCAAAAGTTTCAATGCCGGTAAAACCAACTATCGAATATCCTGCCATAAATAAAGAAACCAACTCTCCTCTTCTAAAGGCGGCTGTCATAGCAGCTTCGTTTAGTTGATTATGACCAGCACGCACACTTTGCAAAGTAATGCTTCTTCCCTTAAGTCCTGCCTGCATCATCATACCCCATATATATTGATGTATCGTTACACCGTGACCACCGCCCATCAGCATAAACAACCGACTTTGAAGTTCTCTGGCTCCTTCTTGCCTACCACTCCACATCCATCTGCTTGACATATACATTCCAGCTGTTTGGTTTGGTATGAGATTATTTATGCGTCTGTTATAAAAACCAAATACTACAGCACCGCCCGTAACTCCGCAATGATAGTCGGATAACCAATGAGGAGTTCTATCCGCAATAGCAAATCCTGATTGTGTTCTGCGATTAAAATTTACACGCTCTGTCCAAAATTCAATCGAATCTCCACCTCTTTCACTTGTTGTATCGTAAGAGTTATTATTATCTAATTCGCCACCACCAAATATAATATCGGAGTTATCTAATTCGTTACCACTAAAGAAAGCATCCTTAAATATTCTCTCGCTACTATAGAGCTGCTCTTCTTGTGATGCTTCTGCTACTACAATTCCGCCAAAACCAAATAATGAAAAAGAGGCTAATAAAACAAGTGCAAAAATGAAAGTAATAATTATTTTTATCTGTATTTTTAATCTTTTTATCATATGTAACTTATCCTTTTTAGAAAAGATCTTCCCCCTTCATATATAGAGAGTGTTA